>JBMOHG010000212.1:0-5547 GCA_049317965.1 Paludibacter sp. | reverse complement strand
AAAAAAAACAGTTATCCGTTTCCGGACAACTGCTTTTTCTTGATTTTGAATAGCAAAAATTGCTATTATTCTTCTTCTTTTTTCGAAGCTTCGTATTCTTTGAGTAATTTTTCCTGAATATCCATTGGAACTAGTTCATAGCTTGCAAACTTCATGCTGAACGAAGCTCTACCGCCTGTAAGTGAACTAAGTGTGGTAGAATAAGTACCAATTTCTTTCAAAGGAATTTTAGCAGAAAGTTTTTCGTAACCTTTTTCACTTTCCATTCCCATAATCACTGCGCGTCGACCTTGCAAATCGCTCATCACATCGCCCAATCGGTCGGATGGTGCTTGAACTATTACATCGTAAACAGGTTCCAATAATTTGGGTCCGGCAGCTTTAAATGCAGCAGAGAATGCATGACGTCCTGCCAAGCGGAACGAAATTTCGTTTGAATCAACAGGGTGCATTTTTCCGTCGTACACAATTACACGCACATCGCGGGCATACGAACCGGTAAGTGGACCTTGCTCAATTCTATCCATAATACCTTTCAGAATAGCCGGTACAAAACGTGCATCAATAGAACCACCCACGATACTATTGATAAGCACTAATTTTCCACCCCAATCTAAATCAATTGTCTGTGTATCGCGATTACTGATTTTAAATTCCTGACCATTGAAACGGAACATTTCAGGTGCAGGCATACCTTCGTAGTAAGGCTCTATAATCATGTGAACTTCACCAAATTGACCTGAACCACCCGATTGTTTTTTATGACGGTAATCGGCACGTGCATTTTTGGTAATGGTTTCGCGATACGGAATTTTTGGTTCTTTAAATTCGATTGGAATTTTATCGTTGTGTTCAACACGCCATTTCAATGTACGCAAGTGGAATTCACCCTGACCATATAAAATAGTTTGTTTCAATTCTTTCGATTGTTCTACCACCCAAGTTGGATCTTCTTCGTGCATACGGGTAAGTACTTCGCTCAACTTTTCTTCGTCAGCTTCAGAAACAGCTTTTATGGCACGGCGATATTTTGGTTCGGGATATTTAATTTCTTTGAAATCATACTCACAGCCTTTCACATTAAGCGTATTGCCTGTGCGTGTATCTTTCAGTTTTACAGTTGCGCCAATATCACCGGCTACAATTTCGTCAACTTTGGTACGAATCTGACCAGCTACAGCAAAAATCTGGCTCATACGCTCTTTTGAACTCCGATCTACATTCACTAAATCGTCACCTTCTTTCAGTTTTCCACTCATTACTTTGAAGTACGAAACTTCTCCAATATGAGGCTCGACACTGGTTTTGAATACATAAATACTGGTAGGTCCGTTTTCGTCTGGAGCAATTTTAATGCCATCAGCAGTTTGAGGTTGTTCGGTCTGATTTACACTTGGTGATACATTTCCAACAAATTCCATCAAGCGGCGCACACACATATCTTTGCCGGCACACACACAGAAAACAGGGAACATATCGCGGTGAATCAATCCTTTACGAATTCCAATACGTAATTCTTCTTCAGTAAGTGAACCTTGATCAAAGAATTTTTCCATCAATTCTTCATCATGTTCTGCAGCAGCTTCTACCAATATATTGTGAAGATCTTGTGCTTTTTCGATCTCGCTGTTTGGAATTTCCAATACATCAGGCACACCACCTTCAGGTTTCCATTGGTACATTTTCATTTTCAATACATCGATTACCGCATTAAATTGAGGTCCGGTAACAATAGGATATTGAATTTGAACAACTTTACTTCCAAAAGTTTCTTTTAATTGCAACAAAGTGCGATCGAAATCAGCTTTTTCCTGATCGAGATGATTGGTCACAAAAATTACCGGCTTGTTGAATTTTTCGGTATAACGGAAGTGATTGTTTGTTCCTACCTCAACCCCATACTGTGTGTTGAGCAGAATAAGTGCGGTATCGGTTACATTTAATGAAGTTACAACACCACCGATAAAGTCGTCGGAACCCGGACAATCGATAAAATTCAACTTTTTGTTCAGCCATTCAGTTTGAATAATGGTTGAAAAAACAGAATAACCATACTCTTTTTCAACGGGGAAATAATCGGAAACAGTGTTTTGTCCATTAACAGTGCCTCTACGTTTTATAATACCACTCTCGTAAAGCATTGCTTCCACAAGAGTGGTTTTCCCAGAGCCAGAACTTCCTAATAAGGAGATGTTCTTAATTTCACTTGATTGATATACTTTCATACTGTATTAAAATATAAATGATTAATACTAAAAAATTAGATGTTTTTTATAATGAAAAATCGAATTGCAATGTATGAATTCTAAATTAAAAAAGCATGAAATTATGTATGTTTTAAAACTATGTTTTTAAGCATTATTTTGGTCTCTTTCCAATATATTGGAGAACTTTTTAGATAATAGAAGATAACCAAACTACAAAAACAGAGTATCACTCCAAAAACAGCATAACTATTTTCGGAAGTAAAATAGGTAGTTGCTGAAAATAAGAAAGTACCAAGTAACACAAAAACAAAAGTGACAAGATTTAAATAAGCAATCATATCGCCAAGTTTCCGACCTAAGTTTGAGTTTTGAAGCATCGATAAACAAGGAATTTGAAAAAGTCCTCCCATAAAAGCTACACTAAACACAACAAAAACAAAAACAGGAAAAATGAGCTGGAAAAATGTAAGTATAAAAAAAAGTATGCTCATACCACCGATTCCGATAAGAATAAGCCCTTTTTTTACTTCGTTACCCGATATTTTTCCTGCTACCCAGCAGCCAATAGCAATGCCAATGGCAGCAAAAGCCATTACCATGCCGGTAGAAGTGTTTGAAGTTTGATAAATGTGTTTACTGTGAATTACCAGATTCATTTGCAACATACCCCCAATCAACCAAAATGCCGAAGCCCCAAACACAGCACTATTCACAAATTTATATCCACGTGCAAACCGATAGGAATCTATCAGAAATCTGATTGGATTCAAATGACTGGAATCTTCTTTGTTTTCGGGTAATTCGTCGGCTTTAATTGAGCGTGTTACTATATATCCAATTATTGCCAAGCCAATTAAAATGCTAAAAACTAAGTATTTGTTATAATAATCCGAAACAATTGATGCACTAATTGTTCCAACAAGTATTCCCAGAAAAGCCATCATTTCGAATATTCCACTGCCAAACGATACCCCTTCTTCACCACCAATGTCACGAATCAAACTGTATTTGGAGGGTGAATACATACAACTCAAAATTCCCATAAGCAATACCGCAAAAACCGACATCATAACCCATTGAAAATAAAAAGAAACACTGGCAAAAATTAATACGAAAATTTCGAGTATTTTACAAATTCGGAAAACCTTTTTTTTTGAATATATAACGGCAAATCGACCCGCAAGTGGAGAAAGAAACAGATATGGAATAATCAATGATGCCGAAACCAGCGAAATCAGTTGCGATTGTGTCATCCAGCGTGGCATGGCCCAACCAACAGCAATAAAGATGATACAATTCTTCAAAAAGTTATCGTTATATACCCCCAGAAAATTACTCAGAAATAGTGCTGTCCATTTATTGCGGAATAATTGCATAGAAGTTGATATTGATTGGGCAGCAAAAATAAGGAAATTTGACGAAATACCAATATTGTAGAACTTCTATCATGAAAATTTGACATCAATTCAAAGTGTTGTGGAGTATATTTATTTTTATAAACTCTATTATCGTTTTATAAATTTCAATACTTGTGACTGATCATTTTGATTTGAAATGGTTATAAAATAAATTCCTGAATTAGAGTTTTTTAAAGAGATATTGCAAGGTATGCTGGTGTCCAACTTTTTGAAAACAGATTTCCCCAACGCATTAAATACCTGTACGTTGATTATATTATTTATTGATTCGGTATTAGAACTTTTCAGTATTATTTGATCAGAGAATTGTTGAATTACAAAATTAGTATTAACTGTTGGCGAACTTATTTCTGTTTGTAAATTTGTTCCTTCGCCCGAAAATGGTGAAAACCACTTTATTGCATCAATAATTTCAGTATCTTTGTTTACATCTCTGCACAGCCAGGCATTTTGTGTAGCAACATCTGGAAATTTGGGTGAAATGGCAAAACCTTCGATATTATTACTTCCCGAGGCTGGATTTGGAATATAATACTCTTTGATAATACTGAACTTATATTCCGAGCTACTTACAGATGTGTGTAAATCATTCACTTCTAGATAATTGTCGGAAACGTTATGTAAAATATAAAGTAATCCTGTGGAATTATCAAAACTCAAATCGCAGCTTTCAGACCGATTAGTTTTGTATTTGCCAACATAAGCAAAATCATTATTCACCGATGGATTTACATCAAAAACCCAAATATATCCACCATCTTGATGCGCAATAAACATTAAACCACCCATGCCTTTGTCGAAACATAGGTTTGTCCACTAATAGAGCTTTTAAACCCGCTTTTTTGCAAATACCAATCAGGGACAAAGGCAATACCTTCAGGGCCGGTATTATCAGTGTTTGTCATTGGTGAAGGTGATTTTAGTAGGCTCCACGATTTTAATTTCGTAGCAGCATTAAAATTGCTGTTGAAATTGTACTTTCTGATTTCATAACTATTCTCGTCAATAGTATAAAACTCCTCGGCCAAATTATTGGTCTGTGTTATGCCCTCTGGTTCACCTATGTTTTCGGCAAAACCCAATAGTGAAAACTGATGATTGGTTTTATTTAATTGTAAAACTGTAACTGAACCAGCATCTCCTACAATATACAATCTGTTCAGCACATTATTCCAATACATTCCGCTGAGTTCAGCTGCATTTACAGGCATTATTGCTGATAGATTTACTGAATTTGCCCATGATTCAGAAGGCCAAGTAGATTGACCATAAGCTAATGAAAAGCCAATAGTTGCAATAAACAGATATATAAGTCGCAATTTTTTACAACACATTACCTTATTTTAAATATGCTTCTCAATTTGCACACATATATTTTCAAAAATTTCTTCAATTTCGCCAACACCTTCTACTGAAACGTATTTGTTTAGTTGTTGATAAAACGTTTTAACAGGATAGGTTTGTTGTGCGTAAACCTGTAATCTTTTTGATATTGTTTCGGGATTGTCATCAATACGTCCTGTCATTTGCCCACGCAGCAACATTCTTTCAACAAGCTCTTTGTCATTTACTTGTAAATCAATCAATACATTAGTTTGTTTGTTCCGTTCAGAAAGATTAATTTCAAGTGCTTCTGCCTGAGCAGTTGTGCGTGGAAAACCATCCAGCAAGACTCCATTCAGTTGATCATCAATACAGCAAATTGCATTCATCAACATTTTAATAATTACATCGTCCGGTACCAGTTTACCCTCGTTAACATAGGATTTTGCAGCAAGACCAAGTTCAGTTTTCAATTCCATTTCGTTTCGAAGAATATCTCCTGTCGAAATGTGTTTCAACTTGTATTTTTCAGCAATTAATGTACTTTGTGTGCCTTTTCCACATCCCGGAGGTCCAAAAAGAATGATTGTCATAAGTGT
>JBMOHG010000211.1:0-5549 GCA_049317965.1 Paludibacter sp. | reverse complement strand
TGCAGTACGGCGGTTTTCAAGACCGCTGCAATCGATCACTCTGCCATCTCTCCAGTGATACGTCCTTTTTCTAAGGCGGTGCAAAGATACTTCTTTTTATTAAACTACCAAATAGAAATTGTGAAATTTTTTATTATTCGTTTTTTCAACTTCTAATTTAAATGAAATTCAATAAAATTATGTACTTTTGAAGTCGATTCAAATAATCTGATAAAAATGAAACGAATTCTGTTTTTTATTCTCGTAATTTTTGTTTTTCATTGTCTATATTCTCAAGAACTTAAATATAAGTTGTTAGTTGGAACATATACTAATACTGGTAAAAGTCAGGGTATTTATGCTTATGATATTGATATGAAAACAGAAGTTTTTGGTCAAAAATATGTAGCGGCCGGGATTACAAATCCAAGTTTTCTTGCTTTGTCAAACGATAAGAAGTTTTTATATTCAGTTTGCGAAAATCAAGATGGAAGTGCTGCCAGTGCGTATTCTTTTGATGTGAAAACGTCAAAAATAACACAAATAAACTCTTCATTGACAAATAGTTCTGGCCCATGCCATATTTCCGTTACCGCAAAACATGTTTTTACTGCAAACTATGGTGGTGGTAGTATTTCAGTTTTTGGTAGAAATACAGATGGTTCTTTGACATCGGTATTGCAAGTAATTCAACATAAAGGTAGTAGTGTAAATAAAGATCGTCAAAAAGTTCCACATGTTCATCAGACGAATATAACTCCAAATGGAAACTTCTTAATTGTGAATGATTTAGGAACTGATTTAGTAACTACTTATAAATATGATTCAAATGCTTCTGTTAATATTTTAAGTCCTTTTGATAGAATAAAAGTAAAGTTAGGAAGTGGACCTCGTCACTTAACTTTTAGCAAAGATGGAAAAAAAGTATATTTACTACAGGAATTGGATGGTACAATATCGGTGTTTCAATATAGTGATTCGAAACTGAAACTTATTCAGGAAACTACAGTTTCGTTAAAAAAAGATATAGTTAATGGTGCTGCCGATATTCATCTTTCGCCGGACGGTAAATACTTATATGCCACAAATCGCGGAACAGCAAATGAAATTAGTTGTTTTTTAGTGAAAAATGATGGAACATTGATTTTTAAACAACAAGTTTCAACCGAAGGTATTGGCCCTCGAAATTTTGCAATAACACCGGATGGCAATTATTTATTTGTTGCAAATCAACGAACCGACAATATTGTCATTTTTAAACGAAATGTAAAAACAGGTCTCTTGATTGATTCTGGTAAGAGATTAGAAGTAGGCGCTCCTGTTTGCCTAATCTTTTATTGATTTTTTTTGGGACATTTTGAAATAAAATATCTCATTAAATTCCCATGACTCATGTTTTGTAAACAAATAAAATACAGAATATTAAGTCATTTATTTTGGTGAATTGAATTTTTAATTGCTTATATAAATAATGATATTGCCATTATTTCTTAATAATCTAAATCATTTCTTATAATTTGATGATTGAATAATTAAAATATATTTTTAAATTTGCATGATTTATTAAAAACCATGTTTTCACGATTTATTGTAAATTCAAAATTATGAAAAAATACTTATTGACCATTTTAATTTTTATTGCAATAACAGGAAATTCTACTGCGCAAATTACAGTTGATCAGGTTTCGCGCAAAGGTTTAGTATTACCGGTTTCAAATTGGTCACTTGGACTTAAAGGTGGTGGCAGTTATTTTCGAACCCGCCCCGATGTTGTAGGTTGGGATTTCTCAAAATACAACCTAAGCACAATTATTGGAGGTACACTTGAATGGACTACAAGCCCATATATTGGATTTGGTATTGATGGAAGTGTTAATATTTATACGCAAATTGCCGATTACAATAATGATGGAAATGTAAACGATAACTTAAAAGGTAGTACAAAAGACGCTTTGTTGTATACTTCGTTTAATCTTTCTAATATTTTTTATTCAAAACGTTCTGGATTATGGCGCAAAATATCCATATATGGAAATGCCGGTGCCGGTGCTGCATTTTATAATTATGATTTAAAAATTAATAATGGAAGTAAGGATAGTATTGCAAACAAAAACTCTCTAGTGTTTATGGGTGGTTTAGGTCTTGAATGTAATATTAGCAAAACTTTAGCTTTGGGACTTGAAGGCCAATATCGTTATTATGCAAGTAATGGTTTTGCTCATTTTCCACTTGTAAATAGATCCTATACTGATGCTATAACCGCTACTTTGGGCCTACGTTATAAATTTTGTTCTTCAAATACTGATAAAAAGCATGTACGGAACATAATTAAATATGATTATATTTCACTGGATCAGGATAAAGATGGAATAATCGACCAATTGGATAAATGTCCGAATACCCCAATTGGCGTTAAAATTAGTCCTACAGGCTGTCCATGGGATACAGATGTAAACAGAAGATCGGATAGTATTTATGTTCCGGTCTCTCATTGGACAATAGGACTAAAAGGTGGAGGTAGTTATTTCCGAACAAGAAGTGATTTAACTGGTTGGAATTTAAATGATTTCAATTATACCAGTGTTTTTGGAGGTAATGTAGAGTACACGATTAGTCCAAAAATCGGAATTGGAATTGAAGGAACATATAATTCCTATAAACATCTACAGGATAATTCTACTACTGATAATTTAGTGAATGATTATTTAAAAGGACGAACGTTGGATGCAGTTTTATATACTTCATTTAATCTTTCGAATATTATAAGTTCTAAACGCAAAGGATTTTTCAGTAATTTAAATCTTTATGCAAATGCTGGCGTTGGAATGGCATTTTTCAATTATGAAGTTGGTGATACATTAAAACCAGTCTCATCTTATGGGCCATTTACCAATGATACAACGGTTAAAAACTCACCAATAGTTATGGCCGGTTTGAATTTGGAATATAATATCAATAAATCTCTGGCAATAAGTTTAGAGGGTCAATATCGCTATTATGTTAGCGATCGTATGGCACATTTCCCACAACAAAGGGGTTTTACCGATGCTCTAACTGCTAGTCTGGGTTTGAAATATAAATTCTGTTCGAAAAATGCAGACAAAAAGCATGTTCGAAATATTCAAAAATTTGAATTAATCGCAATTGATGCTGATAAAGATGGTGTAATTGACCGTCTTGATAATTGTCCGAATACACCCGAAGATGCAATTGTTGATGGAAAAGGTTGTATTCTGGATAAAGATGGAGATGGGGTTGGTGATAATGTCGACAACTGTCCTGAAACTCCGGCAGCAGCTTATGGTAAAATTGAAGCCAATGGATGTCCGGCAGATACAGATGGCGATGGAGTTCCTGATTATCTTGACAAATGTGGAAATACACCAGTTGAAGCACGTGGATTTGTAGATGCCAAAGGCTGCTCGATTGACTCAGATGGTGATGGTGTTGCCGATTATCTTGACAAATGTCCTAATACAATACCTGAATCACGCGGTATGGTTGATATTAAAGGCTGCCCACTCGATACAGATGGTGATGGTGTATTTGATTATCTGGACAAATGTAACAATACGCCTCCAATGGCTTATGGAATGATTAATAAGAAAGGTTGTCCGATTGACTCTGATAGTGATGGTGTTCCTGATTATTTGGATAATTGTAATAATACGCCGGTTGAAACTCGCGGAATGGTGGATATAAATGGATGTCCTATGGATACTGATGGTGATGGTGTTGCCGATTATTTAGATAAATGTAATAATACACCTATTGAAGCAAAGGGCATGGTAAATAAAAAAGGATGTTTACTTGATTCTGATGGCGATGGTGTTGCCGATTATTTAGATTCTTGTAAATTTACACCAGTAGATGCTCGTGGAATGGTTGATAGAAAAGGTTGTCCGATGGATACAGATGGTGATGGTGTTGCCGATTATCTTGATAAATGTCCAATTATTCCTGGTTCTATGTCTAATAATGGTTGCCCTGAAATTAAGAATGAAGTGAAAAGTTTACTTCAACAAGCATTAAATGGAGTTCAATTTGAAAGTGGAAAAGCACAAATCAAATCAAGTTCATTTGAATTACTTAATAAAATTGCAATTATTCTAATGCAAAATCCAACATACCTGGTCGAAATTCAGGGTCATACTGATAATGTTGGAAATCCAAAATTGAACCTGTTATTGTCTCAAAACCGTGTAGAAGCAGTTCGTAAATATCTAATTGATACAGGTGTAGATGAAATGCGGGTTACTTCAAAAGGATTTGGAGATACAAAACCGATTGCAGATAACAAAACTCCACTTGGTAGATCGAAAAACAGACGTGTAGAATTTGTTGTAACTTTTTCGAAATAATGTATCTAAAAAAAATGGTCTGAATTATAGGCAATTATAATTGTATAAAAAAAGGAGGAATTTAGTTCCTCCTTTTTTTATGCAATACATTTATTTCGCTCTAATATACTGTATGGGCCAGCTAATATTTTCTTCAGATTTTAGAGTGCTATGCAAAGGAAAATAAGGATTCCGTAATAATTCTCTTCCCATTAATACCAAATCAGCTTTTTCGGTTTCGAGAATTTCAGCAATTTGTTCTTTAGTTGTTATCATACCAACAGTTGCTGTTTTAATACCTGTTTTTCTGATTGCTTCGGAGAATACAACCTGAAAACCAGGTCCAACTGGTATTTTTGCTACTGGTAAGTTGCCTCCAGATGAGCAATCAATCAAATCAACACCTTGCCGATTCAATATTTTACAAAGTTCTACTGTTTCTTCCAAATTCCAACCACCTTCAGTCCAGTCGGTTGCAGATAATCTTACAAACAAAGGAAGGTTTTCAGGCCAAACCTCTTGTACTGCATTTACTACTTCAAGTAGCAACCGAATTCTATTTTCGAAACATCCGCCATATTCATCGGTGCGTTGATTGCTCAAAGGTGATAGAAATTGATGTATCAGATAACCGTGTGCTCCATGAATTTCAAGCACATCAAAACCAGCCTGAGAAGCTCGTTGAGCAGCTGATTTGAATTGTGATATAATGGATTGAATTTGTATAAGGTCTACAGCATTGGGAGCAATTTCATTTTCTGAAAAGGGTAGGGCAGAAGGGGCTAAAGTTTGCCATCCACCTTCAAATTCAGAAAGTTGCATACCACCTTTATCCGGTGAATTGTGTGATGCTTTTCTTCCTGCATGTCCAATTTGAATTCCTGCAACCGAATCGTGCTGATGAATAAAATCAGTTATTTTATGTAATTCAATAATATGTTCATCGTTCCACAATCCCAAATCATAAGGTGTGATGCGGCCTTCGGGTGCAATTGCAGTAGCTTCCACAATAATTAATCCAACACCACCAACTGCACGACTTCCATAATGAACAAAATGCCAATCGTTGGCAAAGCCTTCATTGGCAGAGTATTGACACATGGGTGATAATCCAATTCTGTTTTTTAATTTTACGCCCTTTATCGTAATGGGTTGATGAATTTTTATCATAAGATTTTTTTTGTTCAAATATAAAACATATTTTATTGAATAAGGTTCTTATAAAAATAA
>JBMOHG010000210.1:0-5576 GCA_049317965.1 Paludibacter sp. | reverse complement strand
ACTGATGTCACATTTATGTGACTACCAATCTTTTGCTTTTTTACGGATTATAACTCTTTGATTTTTATATTTTTAAAAAACACTTGGTTACCATGATCCTGCAATAAAATATTTCCTTCGGCAGCATTCCCAAAGTTAGGCCAAACTCCATATTTACTATATGCAACCAACGCATTAAACATTTGCGTATTCCGCTCGTAATCAACCACCAATTTGTCATTCAAATAGTGCTGCACTTTATTGCCTTTCACCACAATACGGGCATTATTGAAATCTGATTTGCGGAAAAACTTATCACTCGAAGCTGGAATTAAGTCGTATAGCGAACCCAAAGTGCGGTTTCCTTTTACACCCAATTTTGCATCAGGATGTTTTTGGTCGTCTAGAATTTGAAATTCACAACCGATGGAAGAGCCTTCACCCTTATTTAACTCTGTGTCAACAAAATACTTAATTCCACTATTTGCCCCATCAGTAATTTTAAAGTCGACACTTAATTCAAAGTTCTTATATTTTTTTAATGTAACAATATCACCACCGTTTGCAGATTCTGCACCATTTGAATTCACCACTATCAACATACCATTTTCAATTATCCAACCACCAGTTGGGAATGTTGTCAGTTTTGCACCACGCCAGCCTTCAGTAGTTTTACCATCCCAAAGTAATTTCCAACCTGCCGCCATTTCTTCTTCCGACACTGTATTATCGATACAATTTGCTTGAAAGATTTCTTTTTTATATGGCGTTTTTAAGTTAGCTAAATCCTGAGTACAAATACGGATATTTCTCCATTGTACTGTTTTGCCCACTTCTTCGGGTTTTCCAATTTGGTGTACCTGCAATGCAATAAAACCACTTGCTGTCATATCGTCGAGTACATTAGCACATGGAATGCCGTTTAACCAAGTACGCAGACTTGTTCCAATGGCTTCAATACGCACTTTGTTCCAATCACCTGATTTGAATGCTGTTTTCGATGTTGGATTTTTTTCCATCGGATAAAGCCAGCCACGGCGACCTTCGTCGTAAATACCTGCACTCCACGCTCTTGCCGAAGGATCAATTTCGCATTGATATCCGTGAACACGACCATCTTTGTATTCTTTCAAACTATTGCTACGAAACTGAATACCTGAATTAAGACCTTGGTCTACTTTAAATTCCAACTCAAGAATAAAATCACTGTACATTTTTTTTGTAGCCAAAAACGTGTTGGGCGTATTTAATTTCGAAGTTCCTACAATTGCACCATCTTTTACGGTATATTCTGCGGTACCATTCAAGACTTTCCAACCTGTAGTGGTTTTCCCATTAAAAAGTGATTCCCATTTTTCCTGTGAGAAAGAACAGAGCGATGTGGCTAACATTGCAAATAAAACTAATTTTGTTGTTTTCATTGATTTTTTGTTATTGATTTTGTATATCTAAATGATTTATTGATTTGCTTTACAATCAATTACCAATCTATTTCTATTGCTTCAAATTTATTAAAGATAATTTCCTTTTCATTTTTGTTTGCAATATATAGAACGGTAGAAAGAATTTCACCTATCGAGCAATCGGTAGTAATTACTGAAACCGGCTTACTTTTTACGATAATTTCACCAGTCTGTGGATGTATTATTGGCCATTTTGTCTTTTCATTATTACCAGATGTGGTCAAACATTGGTTTAAAAGTACACATTCATTAGCAGTTTTAATTTCGGAACTACTAACTTTCCAACCTACACCATTGGGGTGATTTCCCAAGGCGAGAATTGAGCTATTCCCAATATTTATCAGAGCGTTATCAATATTTACAGCTTTAAGCATTTCGTGAACTGACTGTAATGCATAACCTTTAATAAACCCTGACAAATCTAATTGAACATCTGGATGAAGAAATTTGATTGTCTGTTTTTGTTTGTCTAATTGAATCGACTTTGCTCCTTCCGCAAAATGGTTAAATGAATTAATTGTAATATCAAAATATCCAAGTGTAAGTGCATTATATAGCTGACAATCAGATATTATTTTGAATAATTCATCAGACACATTAATCTCATTTGCATAAGCATTTTTATTAATATTACTTAGTTCACTGGTTTCGTCAAACCGATTTGAGAATAATTCAATTCTAGCAATTTCAATCTCAATTTTATTAGCAATTACTTCAAAATCTTCACGTGTTGCATCATCATAAATCATCAAATCTACCCTCGTAAACATGGCTGAAAACCATGCATAAAATAGCTTTATATTGCCGGGAAGTATTTTATGGAAATACTGCATGAAAATTATTTTTTACTCATAAGCCTGAATATTAACCACTTAATTACACGTAAGAAACTCCATATAGAATATATTACCATCATAAAAACCAGCACATAAGGTATTGATGTTATAATTTCGGTTGCTGCTGATTTATAAAAAATAACTGCTCCAACATTGGCAAAAAAACCGATGAGAAAACAAAAAAGAAGTGTCATAAACTCTTTTTTTATTTGACTAGCAGAAAATGTTATATCCTTCATTGACATCACATTAAATGGTAAATTTATTGGCTTTATGATTCAAATAATTCAATTTTAGTTTTTCAGGAAAAACCAACATTCGTTCTTCCTCCATAGCCTGATGCCCCAGTAAACTGAGTTGAGTGGCATAATATCCTTCTTCGGCAATTAATGGTGGTTGTTTTTTTGTAATTACTGCTTCGGCAAAAGCTTCGAGCATCAACGAAGTACCATCGTCCTCAGGTTTTTTGTTTAGTAAATAATGTCCTTTGTTTGTATTTGCTGTTTCGGGTACCCAGCTCGTACCGGCAAAGGGTAAAGAGCCAAACATCGCATTTTCGACATCGTTTATCATTTGTAGAAATGCAGGAGCGGGTGGAATTTCCTCAAAATAATACTTGCTTTTTTCTGGTTCAATAGTTCCTTTACTGCATAGAATTTGTTCTTCGAGTCCATAAAATTTATTGGACAACACAGAGTCGAAATTCATTTTAACGCCATTGTCAAACGTGTAAATACAACTCACATTATCATAAACTTCACGTTTTTCTTTCCAATAAGTTATGGCGCCGTGACCCATTACTTTGTCAGGAATTTGACGCAATGCCCAAGTTCCAATTTGCAGTTGATGACATGCCAGCTCCGTCATAATTCCTTTCGAATGTGCTTTATAGAGTCTCCAATTGATCTGTTCATCTAATTTAGGCGAAGGGATTGGACGCCTCCAGTCGTTATTGCGATGCCAGAAAGTGCGAATTCCACTTATATCGCCAAACTCCCCAGAATGCACTTTTTCGATGGCATTAATATACCGTGGGTCGAATAAACGTTGTTGACCAACGAAAAAAACCCGATTAGAACTCAGGTATTTTTGATAAATGTTGTAGGTTTCGTCAAGAGAATAAGCTATTGATTTTTCGCAAAATACATGTTTTCCGGCCTCGAATGCATCCAACGCAATTTGATAATGCTTGTCCAACGGAGTAGCTATCACCACAGCATCTATTTCTTTATTTTCGAGCAGACGGCGATAATCGTTATAAACTTTAGCCTTGGGAGCAATTTTTAGAGCAGCATCTATTGACGGCTGGTAAATATCGCAAAGAGCTACAATTTGTACCTTTGGATTTTTTGCCATAAAACTCATCAAAAACTGACCTCTTGACCCGGGACCAATTACGCCAATGCGAGCAAAAGATCCAATCGTGTTTTTTTGATCGGAAAAAGCAGAAAACCAAGGACTTGTAGCAAGAAGTACCCCGCCACCTATCATGCCCATTTCTTTAATAAATCGTCGTCTGTTAATAGCCTCCATTTTTTCTCAAAGTCAATTATAATCTGTAATACTGTTTCCAAGCTTTACGTGGCTCAGCACCTGTAAGCAGCTGATTTGCAACCGGATTATTGGTAATTTGTTTTGTTTTTGGGTCGAAAATCAATTTTGTATTCAATTGTTGAGCCAAAACACCAAGGCAGAAAACCTGACTTAACGGTCCGGCAATTTCGAACGGCGAGCGCGTTTTTTCCTGACCTTTACATGCTAATAAGAAGTTAGCAAAGTGGTTAGATGTACTTTTTGGAACTTCGGGCAATTTTGATTCCATTTCTTTTGCTTTTTCTTCCGGAATAATTGACAAAATGCTACCATGTGAGCCACCTTTGAAAGTTAATTCTTTGCTGTAAATAATTTTACCCGGATTGAGTTTCGAAGGTATCATTTGACCATTACTCGGTGGTGGAATATTGGGGTCGAGCACCACATTTCCATATCCCTGAGGTACTGGTGGCAAATTGTCAAGTCCGTCATACCAAGTCACATCGCAAGCCGGCATATTGCCACGTGCAGGGAATTTGAATAAAATGGTGGACGAGTATGGGAAGAAAAATTTATTGTGTCCGTTGGCTCTGAGCATATTTATTTCGGTTGGCAAGCCAAGTTCCAAAAATTGGTGTGCTGTATCCAAAATGTGTGCACCCCAATCGCCCAATGCTCCCATGCCAAAGTCGTACCAGCAGCGCCACTGACCGTTTATGTAATCTTTGTTATAATCATGAAACTGTTCCGTTCCTAACCATGTATCCCAGTCTAAAGTAGCTGGAACAGGTTCGCCGGTTGGCAAACTTTTAATATTCGAGTCGAACTTGTGCCAACGGCGCGAATTATTCATGTGTGCAGTTATGGCTGTTACATCTTTGATAATTCCTGCTTCCTTCCATGCCTTAAACTGGAAATAATTGGCTTCGGAATGACCTTGATTACCCATTTGAGTGACTACGCCATACTTTTTAGCAGCACTCATCATCAATTCTATCTCATTGAAAGTGTGAGCCATAGGTTTTTCAACATATACATGCTTGCCCAATGACATTGATAACATAGTTGCAGGGAAGTGACTGAAATCGGGCAAACCAATAACTACCGCATCAATTTTATTTGCCATTTTGTCAAACATTTTGCGGTAATCCTGAAACTGAGGAACATTAGGGAATTTATTCATAATTTCCACAGTATGTGGAGCTCCCATATCGGTATCGCACAGTGCAACTATATTGCAATGGTCTGTTTTGTACAATTCTTTAATAATTTCATTAGCGCGGTTGCCTATACCTATACAGGCCAGATTTACTTTTTCGTTGGAACCAACTTTACGTGGTTGAGGGTTTTTGGCAGATAATTTGTCAATCGATAAACCTGTTAAGGCGGTAGTTGCAGTAATAATTGACAAATGTCGAAGAAAATCGCGACGGGATGATTTGGAATCGAAGTTCATTGTATTTTGATTTTAAAAGTCTTTTAAATCACCGACCACTTCCGTCCTTCTTACACCTTCTGGTTTAGTAAAAGGACAAAGGATTACATTCGTTTTTGGGGACTTTATAACTAAATTTATTTTGTGTTTTTGCAAATTCAAGGTGTTAAAATACTTCACAATCAATTTGAAGGACAATTATTCTATTCTCTTCCAAAGTCATTTTGCAAATAGATTGCAAAGATATAAAACAGATTAGATATTATAACCATCTCTGTAATGATAATGTAGCATTTTATTTGTTTTTCCTGTAGAGACGGGGCGCGCCCC
>JBMOHG010000209.1:0-5604 GCA_049317965.1 Paludibacter sp. | reverse complement strand
GGACAAATGGATTTGAGCATTGAACTTATCAATACCTTGTTCACAAGAGCAAAAATGGAAGAAATTTTTCAACTTTGCTCCTATCAAAAAAAACTTTCAAAATCAAATAAAATTATACTTCAACAAGCTGATTTTTACCTACGAACCATTGAACCCGTTATGCACTTTCTAAGTGGACAGGACAATGGTTTAGCTCAGCGATTTTGTGATCGTGAGTTTTGGCCACAAAGCAAACGACTGCCTAGCGATGATGATTTAGAATGGGGTTTTGGTATGATTGGCAACCACGACCGGGCAATACATTTATGTACATTGTATATCAAAGATTTGTGCGAATTTATTCAGCAAACCATTGATCCACATTTCGAATTGATACGATATGCCGAGTCGTTGTGCCTGAGACTTCCTGAATTTGAGCCAATTGAGACTGAATTAAAAAAGCCCATTTCATTTATTGATAAAATTATGCTGGAGCTTTTTTCGAAAAGAATTGAAAAAGATAAACCCGAATTTGTAGGATTTACCATACCATTTCCAGGTAATTTGTACAGTGCATTACGATGTGCAAAATGGTTGAAAGAAACGCATCCCGAAATTAAAATCTGTTTGGGTGGTGGATATATAAATACAGAATTGCGAAATCTGACTGACCCAAAAATTTTCGATTATACTGATTATATTTTGTTTGATGATGGTGAATTGCCTTTAATGCGATTGTTGACTGGTGGCGAGCTTATTCGCACACTTTTCCGTTCCGAAAAAAATGAAATTATCCGTTCAAATTTTGATAGCAAAGAAAATATACCATTTTCAAAAATTGGCACACCCAATTATGAAGGCTTGCTGGATAATAATTATATCAATATGATAGAAATGACCAACCCAATGCATGCACTTTGGAGTAATGGTCGTTGGAATAAAATGATGCTGGCACATGGTTGTTATTGGGGCAAATGCACGTTTTGCGATGGCAGTCTTGATTATATTCAACGGTACGAAACTGCAAATGTTGATTTGATTGTAAACAGGATGGAAGAAATCATGCTTCAAACCGGCCAATCGGGTTTTCATTTTGTAGACGAGGCAGCCTCACCTGTATTGCTTCGGAAAGTATCGGAAGAAATTATTAGCCGAAAACTCACAGTAAGTTATTGGACTAATGTTCGATTCGAAAAATCATTCACGCCGGAACTTTGTTATATTATGGCACAGTCGGGTTGTATCGCCATTTCGGGAGGTTTGGAAGTTGCATCACCTCGTATTTTAAAAATGATTAATAAAGGAATTACAATTGAAACTGCACGTGATAGCATGAAAAATTTTGCTGACGCAGGAATAATGACCCATGCCTATTTGATGTATGGTTTTCCAACCGAAACGGCTCAGGAAACTATTGAATCGCTGGATGTGGTTAGGGGATTATTTGAAGCTGGTTATATTCAATCGGCTTTCTGGCATCGATACGCCATGACCATTCACAGCCCATCAGGGCAATATCCCGAAAGTGTTGGAGCCAAGCATATTGAAATTCCAACAGGAAGTTTTGCAAACAACGAAATTCCTTTCTTTTCTACAAAAGAAATTGATTTAGAATTTTATGGTAAAGGGCTAAATTTGGCAACTTATAATTATATGCAAGGTGTAGGTTATGATATTCCGGTAAAAAATTGGTTTAAGTAATTTGAAAAAATATGTGTTTCACAGTAGCCATAGTCAGAAATAATCAGCTTGAAATTGCTAGTAGGTATTATGATAGTTTGCCTCCAAAATTCGATAAACGCGACAACTTAACTGAATTGCCCATTTATTATTTTGTAAGTGGATTTTCTCATCCTACCTTACAAATTATTAAACAAGATGGTATTTTTCAGTATAACTGGGGTTTGATACCTTCATGGATTAAGGATATTCAATCAGCAAATGATATAAGGTCGAAAACTTTAAACGCTATGGGCGAAACAGTTTTTGAAAAACCATCTTTCAAGAAAAGTATTATCAGTCAGCGTTGTATTTTACCTGTAACCGGATTTTACGAATGGCGGGATGTAAATGGCGTAAAATATCCCTATTTAATTCATGCTACCGAAAATGAAATTTTCTCTCTTGCCTCGATTTATGATACCTGGATTGACAGAAATACCGGTGAAATAAAAAATACTTTTAGCATTATTACAACTCCTGCCAACTCATTGATGGAGAAAATTCATAATCTTAAAAAACGAATGCCCTTAATTTTAAGTCCTGAGGATGAAACAAAATGGTTGGATGCTGATTTAAATTCAGATCAGATTAAGAAGTTAATAAAACCATTTAATGCACAGGATATGTCGGCATACACTATATCTCGTGCAGCAAATAATGCCCGAAATGAGCGAAATGTTGCAGAGATTTTGGAAAATGTTGAATATCCCGAGCTAATTTATGTGTAAATATAAATTTATTATTGTTATATTTGCAATTCTTTCAAATTAATCACAACTATCAGAATTATGAATAGAATACTAACTATAATATTTTGCATTGTTAGTTCGACGCTTTCAGCATATTCTGGCAACGATTTGATTTCTACTTTAAAGAATCAAATTTGGCAAATAAACCGAAATCCTTTCTTTCAAAATCCCGAATTACATAATTTAGCTACCAAGATTTCCAACAAGGGAAATACTACCGATTTAAGTTTACGTGAATTGTATTGGAATACGTATCAGGAAGATAGCGAATTACAAGCAATCATTTCGTCGCAACAATTGGATGGCTCATGGAAAAACATTAACTATAATGACCCATCTTCCAGCAATTGGCAACCTACAAATCATGTAACAAACTTGCTCTACCTGAGCAGGGCTTATATTTCAACAAATTCAAAATTATATCAGAATAAAGATGTTTCAGTAACCATTCATCGGGGCATTAATTATTGGTTTAGAGCGAAACCTGTTTGTAAAAACTGGTGGTACAATCAAATTGCAGTTCCCCGATTTTTGGGATTGGTATTTTTATTTATTGAAAATGAACTTACTCCAGATGAAATAAAAGGAGCATTAGAAGTAATGAGCAATTCAGGATTCAGAATGACTGGTCAGAACAAAGTTTGGTTGGCGGGAAATGTTTTGATGAAAGCATTACTCACTAATGATATTAATTTAGTAAAATCAGCCAGAGATACAATCGCATCAGAAATATATACCACAACTTCTGAAGGAATTCAGCCCGATTATAGTTTTCATCAACATGGTCCACAACAACAATTCGGCAACTATGGTCTTTCGTTTATCTCAAGTATGGCATATTTTGCCAATGTGTTTGGTGGCACATCATTGGCTTTTAACCCAAAACAAATAAATATTTTACGCAATTATGTTTTCAAAGGCGAAAGTTGGGTTATATGGCGTGGATTTATGGATATTAGTGCTTGCGGAAGGCAATTATTCAAACAAGCACAAATAGGAAAAGCCCTGACATTATTTGTTGCAGCACAGCAACTTAAACAAGCAGACTTTGAATACGGACAGGAATATAATAAATTTATATACAAGAACTTACAACCTGGAAGTATAGCTGAAAATGTGCAATCGAAACACTTTTGGCGGTCAGATTTAAGTGTTTATCGAAATTTAAATCACTATATATCAGTCCGATCCAATTCACCACGCTTAATTGGCACCGAATTCACAAACAAAGAAAACAAAAAAGGTCACTTTATATCAGATGGTTGTACAATGATAATGCGACGAGGTGATGAATACAATGATATTTTTCCATTTTGGGATTGGAATCGCATTCCGGGAATTACCGCCCCATTGTTGGATTCAATTAAATGTATCAAAAGCGACACTTATAGAAATGGGAATTCGTTTGTTGGTGGGCTAACACATAATAGTTACGGAATCAGCACTTTTCATCTCGACAGAAATAATATTGAGGCAAAAAAATCATGGTTTTATTTGCAAGGAAAGTTGGTTTGTCTGGGAACTGACATAACAAATAACTCAGGAAAAGAAATTATTACATCAATTAATCAGCATTTACAAAGGGGTAGGATTAGTTTTACACAAAAAAATAAAACTACAACTGTGAATGACACATTGATGAATGCTGATAATATTAATACCGTTTGGCACGATTCGATAGGCTATTATTTCCCTAAATCAATGTCAACGACATTAAAAGTAAGTACTCAAAGTGGCGACTGGAATGATATTGCAGACCCTTACAATTCAGAAATAGTTTCAGGTAGAATTTTCAGTCTTTGGATAAATCATGGCATAAATACTTCAACATCATATCAATACTTAATTCTACCGTCGGTTTCACAAAAAGAATTGATACAATACTCCCAACATCCCACTATTTCAATTGTTGCTAATCAATCTGACGTTCAAGGCATAAAACTGAAAGATAATTCAATTATGCAGCTTGTATTCCATAATCCTTGTCGAATAAACACGTTTTCGAAAAGTGAATATATTGAGTCTAAAACGCCTGGATTAGTCATGTTAGAAAAAAGCAAGAATAATTTTTTAACCATTACAGTAGCAGATCCGACCCAAACAAATAAAAATTTCAAAATAATTATTAGTGGAAATTATAAGGGAAAATGCTCAAAGTATTATCCAAAAAACAACTATACATTAATGAATATCCCATTACCTCAAAATGAAAATGCGGGTAAATCAGTCACTATAAAATTAGATAAGGTAAAAACTTCTATTTGAAAAATAGCTTGATTATGGGGTTTACGAGGTTTAAAACATTAAAAACATGAATGATTTCTATGTTTTAAAACATATTTAGAAAAATAACTGTAAAAATATATTGTACAATTAAAACAATAAATTAATTTTGGTTGACCAAACAAGCTGGTAATTAAAATTGTTATCTATTGTTTACAAAAAAGATCATAAATATGGCTGCAAAAACAAAAGGCAAAAAAGGCAAAAACAGTATTAAACCTGAAGATATTGTTATTTCAAAAATTAAAGAGTTAATTAACTCTGGAATATTAAAACCAGGAGATAAACTCCCAGCCGAAAGAAAAATGGCATTGGACTTTGGCTTTGGTAGAACTCAAATTCGTGAAGCATTACACAAACTTGAATTCTATGGAATTATCAAAACATTGCCTCAAAGTGGGTCTGTAATAAATGGACTGGACATAACCACTCTGGATGGACTTATTTCAGATGTTCTGAATCTCCAATCTTATGATTTTTTCTCATTGGTAGAAACCCGCGTTTTATTGGAAGTGAAAGCCATACAACTTTGCGCAGAAAGAAGAACAGAGCAGGACATAAAAATGCTGGAAAAAATGCATAAAAATTATGTAAAATACTTTGACACACCTGACAGGGTAAGTCATGACTTTGCATTTCACCGTGCCATTGCCGAAGTAAGTCATAATCCGGTATTTAAAGCCATGTTAATGATTGTAATTCCAGATATTATGGCCATTTATCAACGTGATCGTATTTGTGCACCCAATGTTGCAATTACAGGTGAGCATCAGGAAATGCTGGAATGTATAAAAAGTGGTGATAGTAAACGAGCCGGTGAAGTAATGAGACTTCACTTACAGGGCATATTGGATTTTGCAAAAGATAAAAT
>JBMOHG010000208.1:0-5608 GCA_049317965.1 Paludibacter sp. | reverse complement strand
AATAGGTTTCAAAATGTTACCTTAGAAATGTCGTTCAAACCTTTTAAAGTGAATAATAAGGATTATATAATTCAAGTTGCCAAAGAGGTATTTACAAAGTGGTCTGCTTTGATTCGACAAGCTGATACAGTTTCAGTAATGTTGTGGACAAGCGATGGTTCTGAAATACTTGATTATAAAGGTGCTATGAACCAGCAACTTGAGTGGAGCAGGTATGTTGGAAATCCTAATTCTGGTCGTGAAGTTGGGTCAGGGCCCAAAGAACTTACACTGCATGAAAGGGCATACTTATACATGGAAAATCCCCCCGTTTATTCTTATGGTGATCTTAAATTTATTGTTCAAACGTTGAAAGAAGTTGGACGATTAATGACAGGTAAACCTATACAACTAGGAGCAACTTTTGATCCAGGTCCGGAATTCGCAAAATCGGATTTTAAATATAAAAAACATCCTGAAATTTTAGGTGGTAATGCAATGGGTGTAAAATCGATGGTTAGTTGTTACTCCGTTCTAAATGCCGACAAAGAATCTTATGCTGGTTTTCCTAATGGAATTCCTGCCAATACACCTTTTGGTACTTTTTTTGGAAAACAAAGTCAACATTTTCTAACTGATCTTGGATTTGATTTTATATGGTTTAGTAATGGTTTTGGATTTGGTGTTGAAGGTTGGAATGCCATTGGCTCCATTTTTAACGGTACTGGCTTTGAACAAGAGAAAATGGATGTTGCGACTGCTAAAATGAGTGAATTTTGGAAACTTTTCAGAAAAGAGTGTCCAAATTTCCCGATACAGACTCGTGGAACTAATTTATCTGTAGGAAGTGATTTGGCACGAGATGCAGTTGATTTGAAAAACATCTACAAAGGGAATTTCAATATACTTCCTCCACCTAATTCACCTTGGGCTGCATTGGATGGCGACTTTGGGTTGGAATTGGTTGGATATATGTCGCGTATGTCTGAGTTGCCCGACAATCGTTTCCCTTTCCGATTTTATATACAAGATCCGTGGTGGCTTAACTTTACTTGGTTTGACCGCTATGGTCGAGAACCTCATGACATATATTTACCACTGTCAGTTTGTAGAATTGATGCTAATGGTGATATTGGTATTCCAACACATATGAAATTGTTATCAATAGACGATTCCAAAGGTAATATGCCTGATCAAGTACCTAACGAGGTGATTCCACATATTCTAAAAGCAAGAATGGATGCTCCTGATACTCCAGGGCCATTGGTGTGGGTGTATCCATTTGATGAGTATCATGATTGGGCACACAAGTTCAAGAATCGGTTACCTGAAATATATTATGGAGATTGGTATATTCGTCAATCTATTAATAATGGTTTGCCCCTAAATACCGTAATTTCTACAACTTCGTTTAAATCTGTTATTGTCAAAAATCCAGATTTATTCAAGCATTCTATTTTGATAACAATTGCTCCAGATGCTGGTTCTACATTAGAAAAAGCATTGATTCAGTTTGTTGAAAAAGGAGGGAAACTAATTGTTTACGGTCCGGTTGATCATTCAAACGACGCATTTAAAGATTTTTTGAATCTGAAAAATGAAACTCCCTTAGATGGAGAAATGAAAATTAGTTCATGTTTTATGCCTGATGTGCTTAATAGTTCTTTTCCAAAAATATTGAACCACCGCTCGCTACTTTCAGGTGGTGGAATATGTACAATATTGAAAAACAAAAAAGACAACGATACAAAAAAGTTGGCTCAAGTTGAACAGTCTGGCGTAAAACGAGATATTGCATGGGTTAGAAGTAAACCCGAATGGCAGGGTGGAAAGGTTGTTTATATTCGGGGAACTAATTCCTGTAGCTTTACAGGAGGGCGTCTCTTAACTCCGGATGATCCGGAAAAATGGTTTACGGGCCCACTTTTAACACGTTATGCACTTCACGAGTTTGGGCTCGATTTCTCGGTCGACAAACAGGATCCGTCAGTCAAAAGTCCCGTATTCACGATTTCCAGGTCAAACAATGCTTTTATGTTTTCAGGTTATAATCCTAGCAATACCGTCAAACTTCGATTGAAAATGCTACAGGGTGCACCTTTATTCTTAGGTATGGAAACAAAGCTTGAAAATGGAAATTCAACCTACACAATGCCAACAGCATGGAACAGGGAATGTAGGTTTTTTGTGGAACAAAATAGTGGAATTGTTTCATTAAAAGAGTTATCTTCAGGCGAATTGGGCATTAGTAAGCGCTTTCAAATTAATGGATTAAAAAATGCAACAGTACGCATTTATCCTGAAAATAATATCACAACTCAACAATTCCATGCCTATATAAATGTTTATCAAAAATTTGAATATCCTTGGTTTGGTGGTGATATCCCTTTTAAAACCGGAGATGAAAAGTTGGGTAAGTATTTTGTCGTTGAAAATGTAACTGGTGAACTCGTGGTAATTTGGTGATATTTCAATTTAATTATCGAATTATGGTATTCAATTAAAACAAATTTCAATTCTTAATAGAAAAATGACAACAAAATTAAATATGATTCTTTGCTTCATTCTTGTCGCAATATGTAGTTTTGGGCAACCAAAAAATGAAATGAAAAAGATAATTCTTGCCGAAGGAGAACAAGTGTGGGCGGGTGTGATTAATGACGGTCAACTGATGCCTTTTTCGGCTGATTATAAAATGGATTTTTATGCCAACAATAAGTTAAATCAGTTACAGCCACTTATTTTGACAAATAAAGGTCAATATGTTTGGAGTGAGAAACCATTTCAATTTGAGTTAAAAGGCCGTGAAATTACGATTACCGATACATATAATCAGATTGTAACCGGAAAAGCCGGAAATACACTTGCTGAAGTTCAAACCTATGTTCGCCAAAAATATTTTCCGGCTAGCGGTAAAATGCCTGACAGTTTGTTGTTTTCACGCCCGCAATATAATACATGGATTGAACTTAGTTTTAATCAAAATCAAGCTGATATAATAAAATACGCAAAAAGTATCCTCAAAAATGGGTTGCCTCCGGGAGTACTTATGATTGATGATACATGGCAGGAAGATTATGGTTTGTGGAAGTTTCATCCGGGCAGATTTCCCAATCCAAAAGAAATGATGCATCAGTTACACGCAATGGGATTTAAAGTAATGTTGTGGATTTGTCCATTTGTTAGTGCTGATCAATCAGTGCTTTACACGAAGTTAAAACAATCCAAAGCCTTTTTATTTGAAAGAAAATCCGATTCTGATACATGGCAATCGGAATTAAAACCGCTTATGGTGGAATGGTGGAATGGACAATCGGCTCAACTTGATTTTTCGAACCCTGCAGCAGTAAATTGGTTCAACGAACAATTAGATGGACTCGTGAAAGATTATGGTATTGATGGTTTCAAATTCGATGCTGGTGATATGCATTTTTATCCAATAAATGGAATAAGCAAGGAAAATATAACACCAAACGAACATTCAGAATTATATGCCCAATTTGGACTTCGTTTTCCTTTAAACGAATATCGTGCCTGTTGGAAAATGGGCGGGCAACCTTTGGCACAACGACTGCTTGATAAAGCCCACACCTGGCCTGATTTAAACAAACTTATCCCCAATATGCTTATCGAAGGATTAGTTGGATATACTTTTTCGTGTCCCGATATGATTGGTGGTGGGCTCTTGTCAGCCTTGCTGGACAGTGCTAATATTAATCAGGAATTGGTGGTTCGTTCAGCTCAATGCCACGCCCTAATGCCTATGATGCAGTTCTCAGTAGCTCCATGGCGCATTTTGGATGCCAATCACTTGGAAGCGGTAAAAAAAGCAGTTGCTATTAGAATGAAGTTTACCCCATTGATTATGGAATTAGCTCAAGCTTCAGCCAAAACAGGAGCTCCTATTATGCGAAGTTTAGAATTTGAATTCCCCAATCAAGGTCTTGAAAAAGTAATTGATCAGTTTATGCTTGGTTCTACCATTTTAGTTGCACCCATGCTTGAACAAGGAAACGGCAGAAAAGTAATTTTTCCTAAAGGAAAATGGAAAGCTTCGGATGGAAAAATTTTCAAAGGAGGCAAGACCTATGAATTTAATGTTGGTATTGACCAACTACTGTATTTTGAATTATTGAAAAAATAAATATCGAATAGTATGAAAAGAACACTTGTTTATTGCTTTGTAGCACTACTTTTTCCTGCTCTTTTTGCAGCTCAACCCAAGATGCTTAAGATTCAGCCTGTAAAATCAGATTTGCTTACTAATGAGGCTTCTTCATTTATTCAAATGAATGGTTATTTGGGAGGTAAGATTGATTTATGTGTTAATCAGCGAATTAAAAAGCAAGATGTGGCTGAATTAATTGAACCTTTTCGTCATCGTAAAGAAACGAGACTTTGGCAAACCGAATTTTGGGGAAAATGGGTTCTTTCAGCTATTGGAGCTTATCAGTATAATCATGACTCCGAGCTTTTTACAGCAATTCAAAAGTCAGCTATTGAATTGATGGCGACTCAAACTCCGGATGGATATATTGGTAATTACGCTCCTGAATCGCAGTTACAACAATGGGATATTTGGGGTCGTAAATATACATTGCTTGGATTATTGGCTTATTATGATATTTCTAAAGACAAAAAAGCGTTGGATGCTGCTTGTAAATCGGCAAACTATTTGCTTTCACAGGTAGGTCCAACCGGAACTAATATTGTTAAAACAGGTAATTTCAGAGGAATGGCAAGTTGCTCTGTACTCGAGCCAATTGTTTTACTCTACAACCATACCGGTGATAAAAGATATCTTGATTTTGCAAAATATATCGTTTCACAATGGGAAACCGCAGATGGACCAAAATTAATTAGTAAAGCTTTGGATGGTGTTGCAGTTTTCAATCGTTTCCCATTACCCAAAGAATGGTGGTCATGGGACAATGGTCAAAAAGCCTACGAAATGATGTCATGTTATGAAGGGCTTTTGGAGTTATACCGAATAACCGGCGAAACTACCTACCTGAAAGCGACAGAAATGACTGTTCAAAATATTATTGAAAACGAGATTAATGTTGCTGGTTCGGGAACTGCATTTGAGTGTTTTTACAATGGAAGTAAGCGTCAGACAGAACCAGCTTATCACACCATGGAAACATGCGTGAGTGTAACCTGGATTAAACTTTGCAATAACTTGCTGCGCTTAACCGGTAATCCAATGTACGCCGACCAAATTGAAAAAACAGTTTATAATGCCTTGCTGGCTTCCATGAAAGATGATGGTTCAGAAATTGCCAAGTATAGTCCCCTTGAAGGAAGACGAAGTGAAGGCGGAGGCCAATGTGGAATGCATATACACTGTTGCAATGCTAATGGCCCAAGGGCTTTTGTACTGATACCAAAAATTGCTATTCAATCATCACCAAATGAAATATTCGTCAATTTGTATAGTCAGTCTTCATCAATATTGACTATAAATAAAAAAAATAAGGTTACTGTAGAACAGAAAACTACCTATCCGGAATCGAACGAAATAGAAATTACCCTTCAACCCGAAAAACCTGAGAATTTCTCATTGAACCTGCGAATTCCTGCATGGAGCAATCTTACAGCTATTTTGGTTAATGGCGAAACTGTTGCA
>JBMOHG010000207.1:0-5612 GCA_049317965.1 Paludibacter sp. | reverse complement strand
CTTGCAGACAAAGGAGTTATATTTAATGGTACTGAAATTGTAAACAGCAAAGGTTTATCACTTGAAGTTTATTCAGTATTAGGTAAAAGGGTTAGCAGTTCTAAATCTACAATTTCTACCTCTAATTTTCAAAAAGGCATTTATTTTGTTCGTGCAGCAGGTTTAAATGAAGCCTTAAAAATAACAATTTAATTATTTACTTCAGCTTATAAAAAAAGTCCTTCAATTCATTTTTGAAGGACTTTTTTTTGTACAATAACAAAAATAACTAATATGAATTTATTCAAAATCCATTAAAATATCATCTTGCATTACAGCTTGACCGGGTGTTACCGAAATGGTTTTAATAACACCATTTTTCTCCGACAAAATATTATTCTCCATTTTCATCGATTCCATAATCAATAAAACATCTCCTTCTTTTACAGTAGCTCCAACAGATGTTACTATGCGAATAATACTACCTGGAAGTGGCGATTTTACTGCACTAGCGCTTGGCTTTACAGAAGATGAAACAGGAGCTGCCTTTACAGTGATTTTATTTTCTCCCGGCTTAGTTTGTACTTCTTTACGAACTAAAATTGGAGTTTTCAACGTATTTACTTCCTGTTCAAGAATTACATTATAAGTCTTTCCATTCACTTCAATTTCTGCTTTATTGCCTTCTACCGATTTCACATTCACACTATATGAATCGTCTTCTATCGAAAATTTAAATTTTTTCATCATGTATTATCTTACTATATTATTAATACCATAAATTTTTGAACTCCAGGGAGAATAACGTCTCTCAATGCGTTTTATGGTGATAACATTACTTTCATCATCATGCACTTCGTCGAAAAACAAATGTAAAGCCATGCTTATTGCAACAATATCTCCTTGGGGTATTTCTATAAAATCCCCACTAACTATTTTGGTGACATTTCTTAATTTCGCATTTTTTATCTTCCAAATTCTGAAAGAAACAAGTCTAAAAAACTTTTTTATTGTCATATTATTAAGTTCTTAATTGTTAGTTAAAGAGGTATATTACAATGTTTTTTAGGTGGATTTACTACTTTCTTTGTTTGTAAAGCCTGAAATGCGCGAATCACTCGAAAACGTGTATTGCGAGGTTCAATTATGTCGTCAATGTAGCCATAAGCAGCTGCTTGATATGGATTTGCAAATTTTTCTTTGTAATCATTTACTTTTTCACTAATAAATGCTGCTCTTTCTTCAGGATCGGTAATAGCTGAAATTGCACGACCTTCCAAAACTTCAATTGCTCCTGCTGCACCCATAACAGCGATTTCGGCAGTTGGCCATGCATAGTTAAAGTCACCACGTAATTGCTTACAACTCATTACATCATGAGCACCACCATACGATTTACGAAGAGTTACAGTTACTTTTGGAACAGTAGCTTCACCATAAGCAAACATTAATTTAGCTCCATGTGAAATAATCCCCGCGTATTCTTGCCCTGATCCTGGTAAAAATCCCGGAACATCAACCAATGTGAGTACAGGAATATTAAAAGCATCACAAAAGCGAACGAAACGGGCAGCTTTGCGAGATGCATCACAATCAAGTACACCAGCTAGGAAATTAGGTTGATTAGCAACAATACCAGTTGGAGCACCATCAAACCGAGCAAATCCAACAATTATATTTCGTGCATAATGACGGTGAATTTCTAAAAACTCATCATTATCAACAATTGCATGGATTACATCCTTCATATCATAAGGCATATTTGGATTGTCGGGAATAATGGCGTTCAATTTATCGTCTAAACGAATAATAGGGTCAGTATTTTCAAACAAAGGCGGTTCTTCAAGATTATTTTGAGGTAAATATGACAATAATTTGCGAATAATCATCAAACCTTCTTGTTCGTCTTCGGCTTTGAAATGTGAAACTCCTGATTTACGGGCGTGCATATCTGCACCACCGAGATCCTCGGTAGAAATATCTTCACCAGTTACCGATTTTACAACTTTTGGACCTGTAACAAACATATAGCTGTTTTCTTTGGTCATCAATACAAAGTCGGTGAGGGCAGGGGAGTAAACAGCACCTCCAGCGCAAGGACCATAAATAGCTGAAATTTGAGGAATAACTCCTGATGCTAAAATGTTACGTTCGAAAATTTCGGCATATCCGGCCAATGAAGTTACACCTTCCTGAATACGAGCACCACCCGAATCGTTAATACCTACAATCGGACAACCCATTTTCATGGCCATATCCATCACTTTACAGATTTTAAGTGCCATTGTTTCGGATAATGAACCTCCAAATACTGTGAAATCCTGAGCGTACACATATACTGTTCGACCGTCAATTGTACCATGACCTGTTATAACTCCATCGCCCAGGTATTTTTCATTTTCCAATCCGAAATTGTTGCAACGATGAGTTACAAACATGTCTAACTCTTCGAAGCTTCCTTCGTCGAGTAACATTTCCAACCGTTCACGAGCTGTAAATTTACCTTTGGCGTGTTGAGAAGCAATTCTTTTTGCTCCTCCACCTAATTTTGCTTGAACGCGCAAATCGATAAGGTTTTTGACCTTTTGTTGATTTTCCATTTTTTATGTTGTCTTATTGTCTATAGTTACTGGTCATAAATTGTAAATAATTAATAACCACTCAACCAATTTTCTAATTACTTGTTAGGATCTTCACACAATTCCGTTAATACACCAAATGTTGACTTTGGATGCAAGAAAGCAATATTCAGTCCTTCAGCACCTTTTCGTGGCTGTTTATCAATTAGAATTACACCTCTTTCAGCCGCCAAATCTAATTTAGATTGTAATCCTTCCACTGCAAAAGCAATATGATGAACGCCTTCGCCTTTCTTTTCAATAAACTTTCCAACAGGTCCTTCGGGGTCGGTCGATTCCAATAATTCAATTTTGGTTTGCCCAATTTTGAAAAAAGCTGTTTTTACTTTCTGCTCCGGAACTTCTTCCACAGCATAACATGTTAATCCTAATACATTTTCGTAATAGGGAATAGCAGTTTCGAGGCTTTTAACTGCAATGCCTAAATGCTCAATATGAGATGGCTTCATAAAAAATGGTTTTTAAAAAATCTTATATTTACTTCAAGTTGTTGATAAACAGCAAAATAATTGTTTATTAAAAGACTAAACAAATTAACAAACAGACAATTAAAGAAATTTTTCTCTAATTTTGAAATTTCGTACAAAATTAGTGTTTTAATTCTTCATTTTCAAGTAAATAAGAAAGTTTTTTTCATATTTTTTTTCATCTTGATTATCAGAAAGATAGAATTTTTATGTAAAAAAACTGCACAAAAAGGCAAAAAACATGCAATAAAAAAAGACTGCCAAAAGTCTCAGCAGTCTTGATTTTATTATAAATAAAATAGTTTTTTATTTTTCAGAATTATACCAATCAACAAAAGCATCTAATTTTGCTTCTTTGAATTTTATTAGATCGCGTTCTAAAGCTCCATACATTTTTGAATAATATGGACCGCAGGCATGCAAGCAGCAAACGCCTTTCATTATACCAGATCTTAACCCCAATTTTGAAGCCATAAGTCTTGATAATTTTCCATCTTCGCTTTTATACATGTTTAATCTGCTGATATTGAAACGGAATTTTACTTTAGCATAATCTTTTCGTCTTAATATAGCACACCAACCACCAGCAGGACCTTCGGAGATTGTAAAACCATTTATTTTAATGTCATTATAATGTTGAGGTTCAGGTTTGGCGCCATTAGTATGTTCGTTTATGATTACATCAAGCGCAATAAAACCAAATTCAGGTAGATTATTAATGCAATTAACCATTTGAAGATCAAAATCTTTTGGAAAATCGATAACATCATCGTCAATGATGATGATGTGCTCACCTTTACTTTTATTCAAAAGCCTTTTGTACTGGTTTAGACCTTTATTGCGTTTATTGTAGAAGACTTTCAGGTTTTTATCCTTACTTTCCCGCATTTTTAAAGTTTCAACAGTGCCGTCATCCGAACCATTATCAATAATAAGAAGTTGATATACACAGTTTGTTGAAATATTTAGATAGAATGCATCAAGACATTTTTCAATATATTGTTTTCTATTCCAGGTAAGCATTATGAATGTAATCATAAAACGAAAATTTAATCTTAAATAATTAGAAATTTATAGTTATTAGAATATTTAGCATTCTGAATTGAGGCTGTAAAGATAAGAATTAATGTTAATAGTCTAATCACATTAAAAAATATTTTACAAAAAAAGACCGCTCAACAAGGAACGGTCTTAATTATATACTATTGACTATAAACTATTCTCCGAATTGTTGTTCAGCCATACGTTTATAACCAGTATAACGCCATTTAGCATTAGATTCGGCAGCTACAAACAATTCAGCAGCTTCAACCGGGAATTGTTTCAATAACGATGTGTAACGTACTTCTCCACGTAAAAACTCCTGGAATTTAGTCCAATCAGGTTCTTTCGAATCAAGAATCATTGGGTTCTTTCCTTCAGCTTCCAAATCTGGATTGAAGCGATACAAATGCCAGTATCCACATTCTACTGCACGTTTTTGTTCGGTTTGAGCTTGTCCCATACCTGCCAATAAACCATGACTAATACAAGGTGAGTAAGCAATAATAACTGATGGCCCATCAAATGCTTCCGCTTCGCGGATTGCTTTCAATGTTTGTGCCTGATTAGCTCCCATAGCTACCTGAGCTACATAAACATAACCATAAGTAGCAGCAATCATACCGAGGTCTTTTTTGCGAACACGTTTGCCCGAAGCAGCAAATTTTGCTACAGCGCCTACCGGAGTTGATTTAGAAGCTTGTCCACCTGTGTTAGAATAAATTTCAGTGTCTAATACAAGTATATTTACGTTTTTACCTGAAGCAATAACGTGATCCAAACCACCAAAACCTATATCATACGCCCATCCGTCACCACCAATAATCCATTGTGATTTTTTTACAAGGTATTGAGTAAGTTCAGTAATTTCTTTGCAATATGAACAAGTTCCTGCTTTTACCAATGGAGTGATTTGTTTTTCGAGAGCAATAGTTGCATCTGCATCATTTCGTTTTTCAATCCATTCAGCAAATAATCCTTTTAATTCGTCAGAACAACAATCGGCTGCAATCGCTTCATTCATAATACGAACCAAACGTTCACGCATATTGTCGTTAGCGAAAACCATACCTAAACCAAATTCTGCATTATCTTCGAACAACGAGTTTGCCCAAGCTGGTCCATGACCTTCAGGATTTGTTGTATATGGAGTAGAAGGAGCAGAGGCAGAGTAAATTGAACTACAACCTGTTGCGTTCGAAACCATCTGGCGTTCGCCAAATAACTGAGTAACCAGTTTCACATAAGGAGTTTCACCACAACCAGCACAAGCACCCGAGAATTCGAACAATGGAGTTGCCAATTGAGAGTTTTTCACGTTTGCTTTAATGTCAACCAAATGTTGTTTCGATTTTACGTTATCAGCACAATACTCCCAGTTTTTCTGGTTTGGATATTGTGTTTCAATTGGAACCAATGAAAGGGCTTTGTTACCTTTATTACCAGGACAAACATCCACGCAATTGTTACAACCCATACAATCCAA
>JBMOHG010000206.1:0-5633 GCA_049317965.1 Paludibacter sp. | reverse complement strand
ACACTGGCTCTGAATGCGCAAGTTTCTAACAAGAAATCTCAGAAAGTGAAAAGCACAATGAGTGCAGCAGTAACTTTCAAAGTTACTGTTCCGGCCGGAACTAATCAATGTTGGATAGTGGGTAGTTTTAATGGTTGGAACAACAACCTGAATCAAATGACCAAAGTAGATTCTACTCACTACACAATCACAATGGATGCTACTACCTGGAATGCAGGTGTTACTATTGCAAATGTTGAATACAAATATTTAAGTGGTGGTGGTGACTGGGCTTATGTGGAAAAAGACATCGTAGGAGCTGACATTCAAAACCGATTTTACTCCACAACAGATGTTGTTGCTAAATGGGCTGCAACATATAATCCCAATATTCTTCCTCTTCCGTTGAGACTAAATATTACTGTTGCTACGCCTGCAGGCACAAAAGAATGTTATATTGTTGGCAATTTCAATAATTGGGTAGGTCCTATGGCACCTGTCGACAGCATAAAGATGAATAAACTCATGACACATCCAAATGGACAAGTTGTTTTTACTAAGCAAATTGTTACACCTGATGCCAATAAACTGTTATATCATTTCTGTTCTGGACCCGATTGGTCGTATGAACAATTATCGCCGGTGGGTGATTACAAATATCCGGAAATTAACCCAGTTGTAACTGCCTGGAAAGCTGTTTACGATCCTGCAAAAACAGGTACAATAAAAATAAAAGCAACAGTACCAGCAGGAACTAAAAATGTTTGGATTCAAGGCAGTTATCTTGGTTGGGACATGGCAAAAGCAGTGTCGGGAATAAAAAATCCTGACGGTACTTTTTCTTTCTCAGTACCAAATGTTCTGTCGATAGAATACAAACTTTATAATAAACCCGATTGGAATTATTGTGAAACTGATTCTACAGGTGTTGAAAGGCAAAACCGAACGGCTAGTTATCCTACCGATTCAATTAAAAACATTAAAGTGTTTGGTTGGAAACAAAGAGTTGATTCAATTATTGACAACATTGCACCTACCGCACCTACAGGTTTAAAGAATACAGTTCCAACAACAAATTCATTTTATTTGTCGTGGAATGCTGCAACAGATAATGTGGGAGTAGTTGGCTATGAAGTATATAAAGATAGCGTTTACTGTGGAATTACTTCCATGTTGGGATTGAATATAAACAATCTTGTGGCGGGTAAAACTTACAAAATGACCGTGAAAGCTGTAGATGCAGCAGGAAATAAATCCTTTGCAAGTCAGCCATTGTTAGTAACAACACCTCCAAACATAGTAAACACTATCACTTTCAATGTAACTGTTCCAAAAGGCACATATCAATGCTGGATTGTTGGTAATTTCAATGGCTGGAATAATAATCTGAATCAAATGGCAAAAGTGGACAGCACACACTTTAGGTTTACACTTGATTTGGCAAGTTTGCCGGTTGGACTTTCGAAAGATAGCATAAGATACAAGTATTGCAGTGGAGGTGGCAATTGGGCTTATGTTGAAAAAAATGCTACCGGAGGTGATATCCTTGACCGTTACTATACTCCGGCTGATGTTGTAGGTTCGTGGGCATTAATATACAATCCAACAGTTGTACCTATTGAAGGAGATGCACTAATAATGCTAAATGCTCCTATAGCTGTAAAAGTGTGTTATATTGTTGGGACATTCAACAATTGGGCAGTTCCAACAGATTCGACATTAATGTTCAGAAAAATTGAAAATAATGACTCTGTGTTATTTACAATTCGGGTACACACAAAGGATTTGAATACTTTGCAATACAAATTCTGTGCAGGACCGGGCTGGGAATATGCTCAAACGGCTGAACCTAATTTTATTTATCCACCTGATAAATCCGTAGTAACTGTTTCGGTGAAGGCGTTTAATAAAATATATGATCCGACTAAAACCGGGAATATCAAAATTAAAGCAACTGTGCCATTAGGAACAAGAAATGTTTGGTTAAATGGAAGTCATATTGGGTGGGATATGACAAAAGCAGTAGCAGGCAAAAAAAATCTTGACGGCACTTTTTCATTCTTAGTACCCAATGTTTTGTCTGTTCAATATAAACTTTACAATAAAGCAGACAAGGGCTATTTTGAAGTTGATACCACGGGAGTTGAAAGGCAAAACCGTGTTGCAAACTATCCTGCCGATTCGGTTATCAACATAAAAGTATTTGGCTGGAAATTTAAAGTTGATTCGATAGTTGACAACATAGCGCCAACAGTTCCAACCGGATTGATGAGTTCTGCTATCACTTCAAATTCATTCAATCTAACCTGGAATCCTTCTTCCGATAATATGGCAGTTGTAGGCTATAAAGTATTTAAAGATAGCGTATTGTTTGGAACTACACCGTCAACAAGCATTAACATAATTGGTTTAATGAGCGGCAAAACCTATAAAATGACAGTGAAAGCTTATGATTCCATGGGAAATATTTCGGCTGCCAGTATGCCGTTATTAGTTACCACTATGAATGTTGGAACCAATAGATTGACATTTAATGTTGTAGTACCAGCCGGAACTTATCAATGTTGGGTTGTTGGCAACTTCAATAATTGGAATAACAACATGAACCGAATGAATAGGGTGGATCAATTTCATTACTCTATCACGCTGAATGTAGATAGTTTGCCTGTTAAAGTTTCGAAGGACAGCTTGGAATACAAGTATTTAAGTGGTGGTGGCGATTGGGCTTATGTCGAAAAAGACTCACTAGGACTAGAAGTACCTAATCGCAAATACAGCATCACCAATGGAATGGATAAAGTGGCCAAATGGGCAACGATATACAATCCCGAAATTATAGCAGAACCTAAAGATGTTACAATTAATGTATTAACACCTGCCGGAACAAAAGAATGCTATATAGTAGGTACTTTCAATGCCTTTGCCGGTCCTACAGCGCCAAATTGTAAAATGACAAAAATCACTGAAAATCCAGATGGAAAAGTTGTTTTTGCAATTACAATTCATTCGGACGATGTGAACAAACTAGCCTATAGATTCTGTTCTGGTCCCGAATGGACTTACGAGCAAAATATGCCACTTGGTGATTACAGATATCCTGAAGTTGCTCCAATAGTTTACAGTTGGAAAGCTATTTATGATCCTGCAAAAACCGGAACAATCAAAATCAAAGCCAATGTTCCAACAGGTACAAAAAGAGTTTGGATAGTTGGAAGTTATTTGGGATGGGATATGACAAAAGCTGTAGAAGGTATTAAAAATACTGATAATACATTCTCATTTGTTGTTCCTAATGCATTGGTTATTGAATATAGATTGTACAATAAGCCAGACTGGTTATATCCCGAAGTTGATTTGACAGGCGTAGAACGTCCAAATCGTATAGCTACATATCCAACTGATTCTATGACTAACATTACTGTTCAGCGTTGGAAAATGAATGCCGATTCGATAGCTGCAAATGGAATTAATGTTATTGTAAACGGCGGTGGTTATGTAAATGAAAATAATGTGAAGCTTAATACAGGTAGTTTCTTAACTGTAAATGCAGGTGGAACAAAGACTTTCACATTTACGCCTAATGGTCCTCAGTTTGAATTGGCTTCGGTGCTTTATAATGGCGTTGAAGTAATATCGCAAATTGTTGGTGGTAGTTTTACTACTCCACCGGTAAATGGTAATTTTACACTTGTTGTTACATACAAAGTGCGTCAGTACAAGCTTAGTATTAAATCTGCCGAATCGGGTGTTGTAAATTTAATCTGTGAATACGGATTTAAACCTACATTCGAAATTGTAGCTGCCGAAGGCTGGAAAGTGAATACAATTATGTATAATAATCAGGATGTAACAAACGCAATTTTGAATAAAACTTTCATTATTCCTCCTGTTTATAATGATGTTATTATCAATGTATCGTTCCAGACTACAACAATGTTGGCAATGCCTTCGAGCAGCAGAGTAAAAGTGTTTACCAACATGTCCGACATTTTTATTGATGGTACTACTCCCAACGAAACGGTAAGATTGTATACTGCCGATGGTGCTCAGTTGCATGTTTTACGTTCCGAAGGTGAAAGATTGGTGATACCTGCTCAACCGGGAACCATTTATTTGATTAAAACTCAATCAAAAACTTTCAAAGTAATATTGTAATTTTATTATCAAGCTCAATTGAGACACAATGAAAATCAGCTATTTACAAGAATAATTGTAGATAGCTGATTTTATTGCTTATATGTTAAGTCAATGTTGTTTTTCAATTATAAAATGTTTTACTTCAATGGAATTACAAATCATTCAAAACAAAATATTTGAAATACGAGGACAAAAAGTAATGCTCGATTTTAATCTTGCAGAACTTTATGAGGTTGAAACAAGAGTTTTGAATCAAGCGGTTAAAAGGAATCTAAAAAGGTTTCCTTCTGATTTTATGTTTCAACTTACAAATAATGAATTAGAAAACTTGATGTCACAAATTGTGATATCAAGTTGGGGTGGTTTACGCAAGTTACCTTATGCATTTACAGAACATGGTGTAACAATGTTAGCAAGCATATTACGGAGCGATAAAGCTATTGAAGTTAATATCCAAATTGTACGTGCATTTATCGCTCTTCGCCAATTTGTTATCGGATATGCCGAACTCAACCAAAAGTTAGAAAGTTTTATGATGGAGACAAATATGCAATTCAGCGATATTTATCAAGCACTTACTGAAATGGCAAGCCAAAATGAACAAGACAAGAAGCCACTAAATCCAGTAGGATATTTGAATTAGACAGTTTAGAAATAACTTAAAATACATACTGCAAATGTAAAAAACTATTCATACATTTGCACATCAAATTATTACCTCGTCCGCTGTCGCTACAGCGGCATTACATATTATCAAAAGCGTTAGCTTTTATTCTCGTGTCAAAACACTTAAATCTGTATGACTGAAAATTTACAACTCCAACCCTCCATTATCCAAAATAAGATTTATACCATCAGAAATCAGAAAGTAATGCTCGATTTTGATTTAGCTGAACTTTATACCGTTGAAACAAAACGACTTAAAGAGGCTGTTCGTCGAAATATTTCACGTTTCCCAAACGATTTTATGTTTGAGCTCAATGACGATGAATGGAAAATCTTGAGGACGCAATTTGCGACCTCAAGTTGGGGTGGTATAAGGTATGCACCTTATGCATTTACAGAACAAGGTGTTGCTATGCTTGCTAGTGTATTAAAAAGCGAAACTGCGATTCAAGTTAATATAGGAATTGTTAGAGCCTTTGTTGCTATTCGCCAATCACTCATTAGTAAACCGGCGAATGAACTTACCCAGTTACAAACTGAATTTAGTGAACTCAGAGCCTATATCGAAGAAGTTTTTACAGACTATAACGACATAAACGAAGATACCCGAATTCAGATGGAGCTGATAAATCAATCGTTAGCAGAATTGCATACCGATAAAATATTAACTTCAAAACCAAGGAAAAGAATTGGATTTATTACAGAAGAATAGGTATATTTTTAATTTAAATATTATTTTTAATTTTACCCTGCAAATGTAAAAAACTATTCATACATTTGCACATCACATTATTACCTCGTCCGCTGTAGCGACAGCGGCATTACATATTATCAAAAGCGTTAGCTTTTAA
>JBMOHG010000205.1:0-5634 GCA_049317965.1 Paludibacter sp. | reverse complement strand
AGGAAAAGACAACATATATTATTATGCAAAGTTTGTGAAGATTTAAGGTTTGCAAACCGATTGTTCTGAAAATTATAAAGCAATAAATACAAAATATTCAACACTGAATAGCTCACACTAATAAACAAATATTTAAAAATAACATCATGAAAACGAAACAACTATTTCTAATTGGAATTTCATTGCTGATGAATCAGCTTCAACTCTTTGCTCAAGGAAATGCAATTGATTTTAAAGGCACTGACGGTACAAACGGTGAATTTGTGGAAGTTATAAACGGCTCGGCATTAGTTGCCAATTCCAACACCATTTCGTACGACTTTTGGGTGTATCCCCGTACAGCTACCATTAGCAACTGGCAAACCGACTTTGAAGGAATAATGGGGTTCAGAGAAGCTAACAACAGTTTCTGTATAGTGCGAACAACAGATGCAGCTGTGGAAGCAATGATAACTACCAACACAGGTACTGTACAGATTCATGGTAGCATTGCTGTAGGCGTGTGGCAGCATTTTGCTTTGGTTTTTGATGGTTCGACATTTAAACTTTACCGCAATGGAATTTTGCAGGATAATAAAGCAGCAACCGGACAAATAACTAATTCTACACTACCACTTCATTTGGGCAAACAATTTTATTCCTCCTACCACTGGCCATTGAACGGACAAATGGACGAGATAAGAGTTTGGAAAAAAGCACTGTCCGAAAGTGAAATCAAAGAAGTGATGACCAAATCGCTGAATGGTAATGAAACAGGGTTGGTTGCCTATTATAAATGCAATGAAGCATCGGGGACTACCCTTGGCAATGCAGTGGCAACAGCTCCAGGAGGTACGCTCAAAAACATGACTGGAACTACCGAATGGAAAGAAAGTTATGCAATGGTAGTACCACAAATAAAACTTCCTTCGAAGATTAAAAACACTTCCTTTCAGGCAAATTGGGCAGAACCACTGACAGGTACTTACGATCATTACCTGCTTGACGTTGCAAAAGATTCAACATTCATAACCCTGGTAAGCGGATATGCAGCATTGATAGTAACTGGTAATACACAGGTTCAGATTGATAATTTAACCCAGAAAACTACCTATTATTACCGCGTACGTGCATCTAAAACCTCATTGGGCGAAATTGGTGCGTACTCAAACTATCTGAAATTAACAACCTCAACATCCGACACAATTAAAGTACTGGACATTTCGAATAATAATTTTGTTTTTCCCGAAAAAATGATTGTGGACACCCTGAAGATTAAACCAGGAGTTACCCTGACCATGGGCACAGACTCACTCATTGTTAAAGGACCATTTGAATGTTCGGGTACATTAAATGCCGGTAACGCAACAATGATTTGTATGAATAGTTTGAATATAAGCGGAACGCTAAATGGAGGCAATGCCAATATTCATATTGGAGGCGACATAGGTGGAACGGGTACTTTTGAGCCTCAACAGAGTACATTAATTTTTGATTTGCCAAACATCGATGGTGATATTAATGTGAAATTGCAAGATCTTAATAATGCAATTATTGATTTTTCTAATTCGAATCAGACAAATGACTTTGATTTGTCTCGGAAAATCAATATTATCGGTGACAGTATTAATCTAACAGGCAATTTAACCATTAACAATGGAAATTGTGTTTTTAATTCATCCACAAAAATAAATATAGATGGTGATATAAGGTTAAAATCAAATAGTAGTTGTATTATTAATTCCAACAATTTTAGTACTGACAATCCAATGTCTGTTTCGCTGGGTTCCAAATTGAAAATAAACTCTAATACTAATACATTCTTAAGTACCCTTACAATAGCCGACAATTCAATGGCGATTTTACCTACACTTTCAACATCTTCTAATACTTTCTTAGGGAGCGTTAATTTAATCAATAATTCGTCGCTGATTCTCCCTGGAATACCGTCATCTGAGTGTGTTTTTGATAACAATTTATCGAGTTCATCCAATTCTACTATTTCATTCGGTAATGGAAATATTGCTTTCAATAAAAATATGTATTTATCTGGAAATGTGAATCCTGGTAATAGTACCATTGATATTTTAGGTACGGATCCTGTGTTAATGTGTAATAATTACAACAATTTGAATTTGAAAGGGACAGGTATTACCACTCTTACAGGAAATAATAATGGTTTACTAGGAGTAAAGAATCAGAACGCTGAAACTATCAAGCAGAATGATATGGAGTCAACCATTGAGAATAAAACTGAAGGAGGAATATACCGTTCAAAGGCTGACTTTGCTGTAATAAATTTAGATGGCTCATTGACTATTGTAAGTGGTAATGTTAATCTTGTTGATTGTACTCTGCAAACAAAAGGCAATATTAACATTAATGATGGTACGCTGAATGTTGGCTCGAACAATATAAATTGTAGTGGCGATTTCATTTCTCATGTTGGTGGATTTATTCCGGGTACGAGTACTGTATTTTTTTCCGGTGAGAACCAGTGTATAGCAAATAGTCGTTTCAATGCTGTAGAAGTTATGCCAACAATTCTTGGTCTTGAAAATAATATGAGGTTTCAAGTCGGTTTTTTTCCGACCAATGAGTTTGCAATAAATACTAATTCAAGGAGTAAAGAGGTACAAGATAGCACTATAATTATTGAACAATTATTTACAAAAGACCCAAGCGTAAATATCATAATAACTGGTAATAAGGCAGTTATAGGTGATCTGAAAAATGCAGGGAAAGTGGATTTGTCGGCAGGGGTAAACCTTGAGCTTAATAAATACTCAAATTACTATCCAACTCCTATTAGTAGTCGAAAATTATCCAAAACAGGTATTAATGCTGCACCCTCTATTTTGCTGGGCAAAGGTGATAAACATGGAAGTATAACTATGAATGTGGTTGGCAATAAGAATGATACCATTATTTTACCCTTAGCCACTGATACGGCAAACATTACTCCAATATCCGTTTTTATGTCCGACATAAATTTGCAGGGCGATACAGGTAAAGTAACATTTGATTTAAATACTGTTCCTGTTGTAAAAAAGAACCTACCTTCCAACTATTTAAATCGTAACTGGACAATGACCACACATAATATCAATTCGTATAAGGCAAAAGTTGCCTGCGTATATCTTGATACTGATATAACCGGTAGTGAAGTAAATTTATCGCCTTATCAGATTTCTACAGATTCAATATGGACAAATGGTGATTCTATAGATTTTGCAACTAATACAATGTATTTCAATGTCAATAAATCAGCGTCGTTTACGGCTTCTTTCAAAGATTATTTTACTGAATTGCCGGGCAAGGAGATATTGTTTGAAAAGTTACGTATTTATCCGAATCCGATAACCAATAAAGTTTTTGTAGAAACCAACGAGCCGGTTAAAATTCAAATTATAAATAGAATAGGAATGAAAGTATATCAGTCGGACGAAAAACAATGTAAACATAATATTGATTTATCAGGTTATTCAACAGGTATTTATCTTATGTCAATAATTGGTGATAATAAACAACAAACAGAAAAAATTATAATCAAATAATTGTAATAGTTCCCTGCTCCCGCACGATTGTATCGCATGGGAAAGAATAGACAAAGGATTTAGTATTGCCACACGATGCAGTCGTGCGGTAGCGTGGGGAAATATATTATTATGCAAAGTTTGTAAAGATTTAATTATACAGGGCTATTTATAAAATGCAGTTAACAACTTAATTTAATTTTCAACTTTATAGAAATGACAAAAATGAAACAAATTAAAATCATTACTTATGCCTTACTATTGCTTTGCTTTTGTATTCCTGCAACACAGGGACATCGCACTTTTTGTAAAGCAGAAGGTTGGTATCAACACACCTAACAAACTGAGCATACTCAAGTCACTCCCCTTGCTGGCGCGGGTCATTGACCCGTGTCAAAACTAAACTTTATTTTATAGCACGAGGCACAGACCTGCGCTAGCGGGGAAAAAGTATTGTGGTTGTTATGAAGAAAGCGGCATGTTTTCCCGCTTTGCGAAACAAGTTGGGTGGTTGGCGTTTTGGAAAGATAGTTAAAAAGAGTAGTTACCCAATAAACTGAGTTGCAGTTTCTTCAAGGCTTAAAGGCTGTAGTTTAGATTAGCGTTGTAATAATCTTCTGATTAATTCTCAGAATACCAATATATTATGACGAGATTGGCATTTAACTAAACTTGTTAAATACTTTTTTTGTAAGTAAACAAACAAAAAATGTAACGCGGATTCACGCTGATTGAGCGGATTTAAAACGGATTAGAAATTCTTGGTAAACCAAGCGGCAAAGCCGAGCGGACTACGTCAAATTGATCATGCGTTCCAATCAAAAATGCTTGCATTTTTTTCATCCGTTTTTTCCGCTCAATCAGCGAAAATCAGCGTACTATTCTCTTTTTTTTATTTACAATAACCAAATTCAAATCGTTAAGAAAATACTTACAACGCAATTCTTAACTACAGCCACTTTAATTTCTGCTGAAAAAACAGTTCAAAAAAAAATCAAATTACAAAATCAGTCAGACTTCAAAAAACACATCTGATTAGTATTCTCAGTTGAAACTACCAATTAATAAGATTTTTTTTTAAATACTAACGATAAATTTAACTACAAAAAAATCAATGTGCCGATTCAAATTGCTCCAAGAATCTCACATCGTTCTCGGAGAACATACGCAAATCTTTTACTTGATATTTTAGGTTTGTAATGCGTTCCACACCCATTCCAAAAGCGTAACCAGAATATATTTTAGAATCTATCCCACAATTTTCTAGCACATTAGGGTCTACCATACCACATCCTAGAATTTCTACCCAGCCAGTATGTTTGCAAAATGGGCAACCTTTACCGCCACACAAGTTACACGAAATATCCATTTCGGCACTTGGTTCGGTGAATGGAAAATAGGACGGACGCAAACGAATTTCGGTATCAGCGCCAAACATTTCTTTGGCAAAATACATCAATGCTTGTTTCAAATCGGCAAATGAAACATCTTTGTCGATATAAAGTCCTTCCACTTGATGAAAAAAGCAGTGTGCACGATACGAAATTGCCTCATTGCGATAAACACGTCCTGGAAACAATTTGCGAATAGGCGGTTTTTGTTGTGTCATTATATGCGACTGTACCGACGAAGTGTGTGTGCGAAGTAAAATATCAGGATTTTGCTCAATAAAGAAGGTGTCTTGCATGTCGCGAGCTGGATGTTCGGGTGCAAAGTTCAGTGCACCAAATACATGCCAATCGTCCTCAGTTGAGCGTAGTGTCTAAATGTTCGGCGTAGTCTCCAGACCCTCGTTAAGCGTAGCGTGTCTGTTTTTAGTTCGGCGAAGCGTCTTTTCGCTTCGTCGGGTGGGAAGGAAAGCTCCTGCTTTCCACATTATATTTGAATATGGAAAGAAGGTGTCACATGCCGTTTTTACGTTAAGCTTTTCCTCGAGATCTCGGCCTGGCTTTTTTTCGCACAACTCAGCTGGAGATTGAGCCGAACTTGATTGGCATCAATACACCCGCAGGTTTTGCTCCCGCAAATGAAACATCCCGCATTAGGGGTAGCCGCCAAATGCCAATAGCCTCGGACGATAGGCGGTTATTTTAGAAAAACGACAGAATGAACTATAACA
>JBMOHG010000204.1:0-5637 GCA_049317965.1 Paludibacter sp. | reverse complement strand
ATCTATCGCGCCTCAGCCGGTTCGGGCAAAACGTACCGACTTACTCAAGATTATATTCACTTGTTATTCGACCCACAACGTGAACGGGCTCATCGTCGCATTTTGGCTGTAACGTTTACCAACAAAGCTACCGACGAAATGAAATCGCGCATTTTGAAAGAGTTATATGCTTTGGCGCAAGACGAAAAATCGGATTACAGAGCAGAATTGATGTCAAAATTCCGAATGGATGAAACTGCCGTTAATATACGTGCAAAACATATTCTTACCACAATATTACACGATTACTCTTCGTTTTCAATAAGTACTATTGATAGTTTTTTTCAACAGGTAATTCGGTCATTTGCACGAGATATTGGAGTGCATGGCGGTTACAATCTTGATCTTGACAGCACTTCTACCCTCGAACAATCGGTTGATAATATGTTTCTTGACCTATCGAAAGCTGAAAATAAACAACTTTTGCAATGGCTCACACAGTTTGCCGAGGAACGCATCGAACAATCTGAAAATTGGAACATGCGTTCAAATATAATGGAGTTGGGAAAAGAGGTTTTCAAAGAAAGTTACCAGCACAAAGCCGAAGATACAAATAAAAAACTGCACGAAAGGGAATTTTTAAGCAATTATAGAAAGAGTTTACGACAAATAAAAACCGATTTTGAAGCCAAAGTAAAACAAATAGCTACTGAAGGTATGCGGGTTATGGCTCGAAATGGGCTTACTCATGAAGATTTTTCGTACAAAACAACAAATGTTTTAGAAAAGCTTATCAAAGGAAAATTTGAAATCAGTAATCGATTTATAAGTTTGGCTGATGATGTGACAAATTGTTATACAAAATCGAAGCCGCAAGTTATTAAGGATGCTATTGAAACAGCCTATCAAAACGGTCTTCAGAAATGTTTCGCAGAAATTGTAGAGCTTCTTCAAGTTGATATTATCACCTATAATTCAGCTATTTTGGTGTTGAAGCACATCAATACGCTTGGCATATTATCCGATTTGGCAGTTCAAATTAAAAAACTGACCGATGAGCAAAACACCATGCTAATTTCGGATACTAATATGTTGCTCAATAAAATAATCGATAATAGCGATGCGCCCTTTGTATATGAAAAAACGGGTATCAATATCGATAATTTTATGATTGACGAGTTTCAGGATACATCTACATTACAATGGAAAAACTTTTATCCGTTGGTGTCGAATAGCTTAGCTGCAGGAAAATTTAATTTAGTAGTTGGCGATGTGAAACAAAGTATTTACCGTTGGCGAAATTCTGACTGGAAACTACTCGACGAAAAAATTCTGACTGATTTTCGACCAGAACAAATTCATGAAGAAAACCTCGAAACCAACTGGCGTAGTGATAAAAATATAGTTGATTTCAACAATTCATTTTTTTATCGTGCTGCTCAGTTATTGCAAAGCAAACTGAATGAAAATTTAAATGGAGTGCTACCAGTTTATCCACAACTAGAAGTTTTGACGCACAAAATTGAACATGCTTACAGCAATATTCATCAAAAAATATCCGGTAAAGCTTCTACCGGACGTGTTAAAGTGAGTTTTCTGGATCGATCTGAAAATGATGAGGGTTGGAAAGCCGAAAGTTTAGAACGTTTAACAGAAATTTTGGAAAGCCTTCAAATAAAGGGTTATAGAGCAGGTGATATTTGTATTTTGGTACGGAAAAATGATGAAGAACAACAGGTTATCCATAAATTGCTGAACTATAAAACTACAACGGCAGCCAAAGAAAATATTTGCTATGATATTATGGGAAATGAAGGATTATTGATTGGTGCTGCGGCTTCTGTACGATTTATCCTTGGTTTATTGCAATTGTTTATAAACGCTGAAGATTCTATCCAGCAAACCATTGTAAATTATGAATATGCTCGCGGCAAACAAAATAAATCGGAAAATGAAGCTTTAAATTCCTGCTTTTCAACAACAAAAGTTGAAGGCTTCTCGTCGTTATTTACAAAATATGAAAATGAGCAGTTAATATTGCTCCAACACAGTTCCCTTTACGAGATGGTGGAAAAAATTATTTCGCTTTTTGGAATTGGAACCTGGCATAACGAAGCAGTTTTTGTTCAGGCATTTCAGGATGTAGTTTTTCGTTTTTCGAATAATAAAACGGCCGATTTGAATAGTTTTCTGAAATGGTGGAAAAAAAATGGTGAAAAACAATGCATTTCTACTCCCGATAATCAGAATGCAATGCGGATTATGACTGTTCATAAATCTAAAGGATTAGATTTTAAGGTAGTTGTTATGCCATTTTGCGATTGGGAGATTGACAGTAGAATGAGAAATATACTATGGTGCGAACCTACAGTTGCTCCATTCAACGAATTACCTTTATTACCCATTGAATATGGATCGAAACTGGGTCAATCGATTTTTGCTGAAAGTTATTTCGACGAGCAAATGCACCAATATATCGATAGCCTCAACGTGGCTTATGTGGCTTTTACCCGTGCTAAAAATGAATTGATTTGTATAGCCCCTGCGCCCAAAAAGGAAATTGAAGGATTGGATAAAATAAGTTCATTATCGGCACTTCTAACTGCTTGTTTTCAGGTAAATACTCCCGATTTGGATACTAAAATAATACCATTAACAGCATCATTTAATAATGAAAGTAAAGTTTTTGAATTGGGTGAACCTACAACGGCTGTTTATCATGATAAACCAAGTTTGGATATCAATGAAAAGGTAGATTATTATCCATCGGTAAGTAGTGCAGGCAGATTGAAAATTCGCCATCAAAGTTCAGACTATTGGCTTAATAATCAAGAATTAATGGATAGTCGGTTGAACTATGGTATAATTATGCACGATATTTTGAAGCAAATTAAACATAAAGCCGACCAACCAAAAGCAATTCTCGAGATGGTTCTTGAAGGTAGAATTAGTGAAAAGGAAGCCGTGATAGTTGAAGATGAATTGAGAAAATTTTGGGATTTACCTGAAACCGTAAATTGGTTTTCAACTGATGTAGATGTTCTTAATGAAACGACTATTCTTGTTCCAAGCGGTGAAAACTATCGCCCTGACAGAGTATTAATTAATGGAAATCAAGCAACAATTGTTGATTATAAATTTGGAGATAAAGAAAGTAAACTTTATCATCAACAAGTAAAAAAATATATGGATTTAATCTCCGAAATGGGGTATCAAACAACAGGTTATGTTTGCTATGTCAGTTTAAAAAAGGTGGAGAAAGTGGCATAAGAATTATTAGATTTCACAAAAAAAACCACCATTCGAAGACATCGAATGGTGGTTTTTTTAATCTATTATTGTGAGGTAATTATACTCCCAGCGATGCTCTCACAGCTTCAATCTTTTTGTTAGCAGCGGCATCAGCAGCGTCATATTCGCTGCGCGTTTTCATTTCGCCACGTACTTCAACATAGAACTTAATTTTAGGTTCAGTTCCCGATGGTCGAACCGAAATTTTAGTTCCATCTTCAGTAAAGTATTGCAAAACATTGGAAGTAGCAGGCATTTCCAAATCAGAAACCTCACCTGTTATTAAATTCTTCAATTTTAGCGTCTCGTAATCCTTAATAATGCATACGGTTGACCCGGCAATTTCTTTTGGTGGATTGGTACGGAAATCGCGCATCATTTGTGCAATTTCTTCTGCTCCCGATTTTCCTTTTCGTACTACCGAAATGCCTTTTTCTTTACCATAACCATATTCAATATAAATATCCTGCAGTAATTCGAAAAGAGTTTTACCATTGTCCTTGGCCCAAGCGGCTATTTCAGCCATCAAAGTGCATGATGATACGGCATCTTTATCACGAGCAAATTCCTCAGGTAGGAAGCCATAACTTTCTTCACCACCGCCAATATATTGTTTTTTACCTTCGTTTTCACGAATTACGGCAGCAATCCATTTAAAACCGGTAAAACAATCGAACATTTCAACTTTATTGTTATCGGCAATTTGCTTAATAATTTCGGTAGTTACAATAGTTTTTACAATGTATTCATTACCTGTTAGTTTGCCTAATTCTTTCCAACGACGAATCAGATAATATATAAAAATCAGTGCCGTTTGATTTCCATTTACCAAAATCCATTCACCTTTTTCATTTTTTACTGCAATTCCCAAACGGTCGGCATCAGGGTCAGATGCCATCACAATATCGGCATCAGTAGCAATCGCTTTTTTAACTGCCATATCCAACGCTGCAGGTTCTTCGGGGTTAGGCGAAACCACTGTTGGGAAATTTCCACTGGTTACATCTTGTTCAGGAACATTGATAATATTGGTAAAACCATATTCGCGCAAAGCACGTGGTATTAATTTTACTCCTGTACCATGTATTGGTGTGTACACTATTTTCAAATCACTATTGCGTTTTATAGCTTCTGGCGAAAGTGAAATGCCTTTTATTTTATCGATAAATGCCTTGTCAATTTCCTCACCAATGATTTCGATTAAAGCCGGATTTCCTTCAAATTTAATGTCATCAACATTTGTAATTTTCATTACTTCGGTAATTACATTTTCGTCGTGCGGTGCAATCATTTGTGCGCCATCGTCCCAATAAGCTTTGTAGCCGTTGTATTCCTTTGGATTATGCGAAGCAGTAAGAATAATTCCACTTTGACAACCTAATTGACGAATTGCAAAGGAAGCTTCGGGTGTGGGGCGTAAATCTTCGAACAAAAAAACTTTTATACCATTGGCAGAGAAAATATTGGCTGAAATTTCTGAAAAAAGTCGACTGTTATTTCGACAATCATGACCTATTACTACGCTTATTTGTGGCACATTTGGAAATTGAGCTTTTAAATAATTACTCAATCCTTGTGTGGCAGCACCTACAGTGTAAATATTCATACGATTTGTTCCTGCACCCATTATACCACGAAGTCCTCCGGTACCAAATTCTAAATCACGATAAAATGACTCTATTAACTCTGTTTTATCATCGGCATTAATCATTCTGCGGATGTCATTTTTCGTTTCTTCGTTGTAGTTACCTACTAACCATGTCTGTGCTTTGGCTATCACTTCCATTAGTAATGCATTGTCTTCCATATTGTTTATGTTTTAATATAATCGTTACTTAATTGGACGCTAAAATACATCTTTTTTGTGAATATGGAAAATTTTTTTTTGCAAGATTTTATAAATAACACTTTAGCAGTTAATTAAATATTGATATGAGTTGTTGATATTTTAATTATTCTATTTTACCAAGTTAGAATTAAAGATTATTATACTTAGTGCAATGTTAATTTAAAAACATGCATATTTGAAAATTGTTGAGTAACGATTTATGTTAAATTATAAAAGTCAAATTATACCGAACAGAACATATTAACTATTGTTTTCTGAAAAAATCCCGAAAAACATTCCAATTTTCTTATTCAGCACTTCTTTTTTCTCATTCAGTATGTTTAATTTTTGCAACAATTAGTTACGACTTAATTTTGCAGCATAAATTAATTCAAAAAAAGAAATGATATGAAACGAGTTCTATTTTTAGCTTTTGCAGTTATGTTTGCTACTGTGAGCGGATTCGCACAAAAAAACGGTCAAACAATTCGTGGCGTTGTTGTTGACGCATTTACCGGTAGTCCAATAATTGGTGCAAC
>JBMOHG010000203.1:0-5638 GCA_049317965.1 Paludibacter sp. | reverse complement strand
GAACCAGGATTTATGGGACAACAAAAAATGAATAATGGAATGTATGCACCGGGCTATGCTTTTGCTTTTGGAATCCAAGACCCAAATATTTTGCAAAATGCACTTGATAACGGCTGGTTAAATGGTAACGATTCAATTGTAAACCCTGCTACCACTGCATTTACTTCAGATTTTGATATAAAAGCAAGTATTGAGCCTATTCCCGGACTTAAAATTGATGTTAGTGGCAAGCGATATATTGCTTCTAATACTACAGTTCAATATATGTTTGATGGTATGCCGAGCACATTTACAGGTAGTTACAACATCACTTTGATGGCATTATCTACAGCATTTAAACCCATTGGTACTGCCGAACAAAATTATAATTCAGATGTATTCCAAACATTCTTAGATAACCGTAAAGTTATTAAAGATCGTCTAAATAAATCATTCAACAATAAAAATGTACCAACCTATGGATTTATGAAGGATAACAAATTTACCAATTCAGAATTAATAGAAAAACCCCGATTAGATAATACAACCGGTTTTAATGAAAATTCGGCGGATGTGCTTATTCCTTCATTTTTAGCTGCTTATACCGGACGTGATGTAAATAGTGTAGATACAAATCCATTTTTATCGTTATTGAGTATTTTACCTAATTGGCGGATAAGTTATGATGGATTATCGCGCATCGGATGGATAAAAGATCATTTCAAATCTATTAGTGTAACACATGCGTATACTTGTCGATATAGCATTGGTTCATATACATCATATTCTACTTGGGTTGCAATGGGTGGTGATAACAGTGCATTGGGTTATGTACGTGATGTTCAAACCAATATCCCGATTCCTTCATCACCTTATGATATATCAAACATTTCGCTAACGGAGCAATTTAGTCCACTTATTGGTGTAAATGTTGCGATGAATAATAGCATGACCGGGAAATTGGAATATCGCAAACAACGTAATTTAGCATTAAATTTATCGAGTACGCAACTGATTGAAGCTGCCACAGATGAATTTGTTGTTGGTTTAGGCTATTTGTTGAAAGATTTTGATGTGATTTTAAAACTAAAAAATCAAACTCAAACCAGTGTTAAAAACGACTTGAAATTAAGCGCCGATTTATCGTATAAGGATATTAAAACATTATTGAGAAAAGTAGATAGTAACATTACTCAAGCTTCGAGTGGAAATAAACTATTCACCCTCAAAATAATTGCTGATTACGTATTTAGCTCAAAATTAAATATTCAATTATTCTACGATAAACAATCAAGTTCGCCACTTATTTCATCATCGTATCCGGTATCTTCTACCAATTTTGGTATGAGTTTTAAATTCATGCTCACTCGTTAATATATCTAAAATATATTGATGTTTAAAATGGTTGATATTAAAAATTCTCAAAACAAATGAATACTTATTCATTTGTTCATATCAATAATATATTTTTGCATAAAAATTATCATTTATGAAAAAGAAATTATTTATTGCATTATTATTTGTAATTGCAAGCTCTACTTTATTCAGTCAAATATATGAACCAATAAAATGGTCGACAGAATTAAAAAAGACGAGTGAAACTACAGCAAATATTATTATTAGAGCTACCATTGAAGAAGGCTGGCATTTATATGGATTGAGCATTCCGAAAGATGGACCTCGCGCCACTTCCATTGTTTTTGAGAAAATTGAAAATGCTCAAAAAAACGGAGCTTTGGAATCTCCTTCAAAACTGCTTAAAGCCTACGATGCAAATTTCGCAATGGAATTAAATTGGTACGCTAACGAGGCCCTTTTTATTCAAAAAATCAGTTTTACCGATTTCTCCAAATTAAAGGTGAAAGGTTATATCGAATTTATGGCTTGTGATGATAAAAGTTGTTTGCCACCAAGTCAGGAGCAATTTTCCTTAGGAGCACCAGTTGAGGTTGAAGTTGCAAAAGTAATACCAACCGACTCAACTGCAACATCTTCTATTACTGATTATTGGAAACCTGTAATAAAAGAGTTAAACAGTTTTGGAAATTCTCAAGGTTCAGCCGGAAATTTATCATTGTGGCTTATCTTTTTGGCTGGATTATTAGGTGGATTTTTAGCATTATTCACACCCTGTGTTTGGCCAATTATTCCAATGACAGTGAGTTTCTTTCTCAAACGATCGGAAAATAAAGCCCGCGGGCAGCGTGATGCCATTTTATACGGTTTAGCCATTATTTTCATTTATGTATTTTTAGGCATACTCATTACTTTAATATTTGGAGCGAGTGCACTCAATAGTTTGTCTACCAACGCAATTTTCAACTTAATATTCTTTGCGCTCTTGGTCGTTTTTGCTATTTCATTTTTTGGTGCTTTCGAAATCACATTACCAGCTTCGTGGTCAACAAAACTTGATGCCAAAGCTGATTCGACAGCGGGATTTGTAAGTATTCTCTTCATGGCATTTACCTTGGTATTGGTTTCGTTTTCGTGTACTGGGCCGATAATTGGAACATTATTAGTTCAAGTTTCGAGTAGTGGTTCACTGTTGGCTCCTGCGATTGGCATGTTGGGTTTTGCAGTAGCTTTATCCATTCCGTTTAGTTTATTTGCACTTTTCCCTTCATGGCTAAAAACTTTACCTCGTTCGGGTGGGTGGCTCAATTCGGTAAAGGTTGTATTGGCATTTTTAGAATTGGCATTGGCACTCAAATTCCTATCCGTAGCAGATTTAGCTTATGGATGGCGAATTCTCGATAGGGAAGTTTTTCTCTCCATTTGGATTGTGATATTTATTTTATTAGGAATGTATTTAATCGGAAAACTTCGATTTTCGCATGATAACGAATCAAAACATACTTCTGTATTTGGCGTTTTTTTAGCCATTGTTTCATTTTCATTTGCCGTTTATATGATTCCTGGTTTGTGGGGAGCACCCCTTAAATCCATAAGTGCATTTGCTCCACCACTTTATACACAAGATTTTAATTTGTACAATGATGAAGTTCATCCGGCATTTACTGACTATGATCAGGGAATGGCTTTTGCTGCAGAAAAAAAGTTACCGGTAATTGTTGATTTTTCAGGATTTGGTTGTGTAAATTGCAGAAAAATGGAAGCTTCGGTTTGGACTGATCCTGCAGTGAAAGAAATACTTAATAAAGATTTTGTGCTCATATCTTTATTTGTTGATGACAAAACAGCTTTAACAAAACCATATACAGTTCAGGAAAATGGGCGAACACGTAAAATTGAAACTGTAGGCGATAAATGGAGCTATTTACAACGCATTAAATTTGGAGCCAATGCTCAACCTTTTTATGTGATGCTAGATAATTCGGGGAAACCACTCAATAAATCATTTACATTTGATGAAAACCCGGAAAATTTTGTGAATTGGTTAAATGCTAAGGAAAAATGATAAGTAGTTTTATAAACCCCTAGCCCCTTAAGGGAAATTTGGCAAGTAGATTTCTGAAAACTGTCAACTATCAACTGTCAACTAATAATCTGCCATTCTGCCACCCGAATTCTGCCAAAAACGGAATTCGGGTGTTTTGGCAAAATTATTGAGATAAAATTTTTGAACCCTTTAAATTAAATAAAGGACTTATATTTATTAATGAAATATGAAAAATAAAAAACATTCAGAAGAAAAACCCATTGTTGATGAGGTTATTCAAAATCCCGAAATAAATGAGACAACTGAACAAGCTGCTGATCAAATTGTTGATGAATTGGAAGTGATGGCTCAAAAGTGTGCAGAGTTGAACGATAAGAATTTACGATTGATGGCCGAATTCGACAATTATCGTAAACGTACACTCAAAGAACGAATGGATTTGTTGAAAACTGCCAGTGAAAACGTTTTAGCTGATATGCTTCCGTTGGTTGATGATTTTGAGCGTGCCATAAAAGCCACTGAAACTTCTGAAGATATTCAAGCAGTTAAGGATGGTGTTGATTTGATTTATTCAAAGTTTATTGCGTTTCTTCTTCAAAATGGAGTAAAAGCAATTCCAACTGAAAATGAAACATTTAATACCGATTTACACGAAGCAATTACTACATTTCCAGCACCAAGTGAAGATATGAAAGGTAAAATTATTGATTGTGCTTCGAAAGGTTATACCTTGAATGATAAAGTAATACGTTTTTCAAAAGTTGTTGTTGGCGAATAAAACATTAGCTTCAATACTAAATACCAACTACCCACAATTTACTAATTAAAAAATATGTCCAAAAGAGATTTTTACGAAATATTAGGCGTTACTAAATCGGCTTCTGCTGATGAAATAAAAAAAGCATACAGAAAAAAAGCCATTCAGTACCATCCTGATAAAAATCCGGGTGACAAAGTGTCCGAAGAAAAATTCAAGGAAGCTGCTGAAGCTTACGAAGTACTCAGTGATGATCAAAAACGTCAGCGTTATGACCAATACGGACATGCAGGCGTTGGAGGTGCTTCTGGTGGTGGAGGATTTGGAGGTGGTGGAATGAATATGGAAGACATATTCTCACATTTCGGCGATATTTTTGGTGGCCATTTTGGAGGCGGATTTAGTGGTTTTGGAGGCGGTGGACAACGTGGCGGAGGTCAACGAGTGCGACGAGGATCAGATTTACGTGTAAAAGTTAAACTTACTTTGGCAGAAATTGCTGTAGGTGTTGAAAAGAAAATTAAGGTAAAAAAACTAGTTTCATGTTCGCATTGCAATGGAACCGGTGCAGCTCATGGCTCTTCAACAAGTACTTGTACTACCTGTAATGGTCAGGGACGAGTTACCAGAGTGCAACAAACTATTTTAGGTCAAATGCAGACTGCTGCTGAATGCCCTACTTGCGGTGGTGATGGCAAAATTATTAAAGAAAAATGTTCCTATTGTAATGGCGAAGGCATGGTACGCGAAGATGAAGTAATTACCATCAATATTCCGGCAGGAGTTATGGAAGGAATGCAACTTTCAGTTAGCGGTAAAGGGAATGCTGCTCGTCGTGGAGGTGTAAATGGTGATTTATTAGTATTGGTTGAAGAAGAAGCACATCCTGAATTGATTCGTGACGAAAATGATTTAATTTATAACTTATTATTGACAGTTCCAATGGCAACATTGGGTGGTTCGGTTGAAGTACCAACTGTAGAAGGGAAAGTTAAAGTTACTATTGCTCCCGGCACGCAACCCGGAAAGGTTTTACGCCTACGTGGCAAAGGTTTGCCAAGCGTTAATCGCTACGGAACAGGAGATTTATTGGTCAATATTGGTGTGTACATCCCCGAAAACCTTAACAAAGAAGAAAAAACGGTTATGGAGAAATTGGCAAAATCAGATAATATCAAACCAAATGCATCTGCTTCACGCAATTTCTTTTCTCATTTTAGAAATATGTTTGAATAACAGAAAAATCAAGATTTAATGAAATTTCAGATAAAATATTTGTAATTCTAATCGACTGAACTTCGTCTGAGGTTCAGTCGATTTGTTTATTATCAACAAAATAATATTTAATCACTTGTAATTGTATAAATTTGGCATGATGTTAGTATATTTGCATTTAATTTTAAAAATCCAATTTAAAGGTCTTTTTTTAGAATTTAAGAAATAAAAAAGTAGATATACAGTTAATATATAGTATAAATCAATTTCGGAAATTCAAATTT
>JBMOHG010000202.1:0-5640 GCA_049317965.1 Paludibacter sp. | reverse complement strand
TTGCCCCCTGGTTAAGAAAAAAGCATGATGAATTAGTTTAGCCTGTATTATTCATAAAAAATTCTTGCATCTTTGCGAAAAGCCCGAACCCCTGTTTTAACAGGAGTCCGGGCTTCAGGCACGAACAAACCTAAACTTAAGAATGAAGGAAAATAATGTAACCAAATATGACAACGATCACTTTAAGTGTTGCAAAAAAGTTGATTTCTCAACTCTTCATTAATCGCGCCTGATCACAATTTTCCTGATCACCTGTTTAGCACTGCCAGTGAATTTTACCATATATATTCCTGAAGGAACTGATTGTATATCGATGGAAAGTTTAAAATTACCATTAACCAGAACCCTGTTTTTTTCATATACCAAATTCCCAACAGTGTTATAAACCTGGATTGAAAAGTTTTCAGGAGCTGCACTTGTGATTATGGCATTAAATATCCCATTGCCTGGATTTGGATAAACTGAAATAAAATTGTTTGAACTTAAATCATCAATACCATTTGGTTGAGCTACAACTGCTAGACTTTGAAATGTACCTTCACCGCAATTATTCGAAGGAACAACGCCGATATTTCCAGATGTTGCTCCAATTGTTACGGTTATTGAATTTGAAGTTCCTCCTGCAGTTAGAATCCAATCACCTGGGTAAGTCCAGGTATATGTAGCTCCTGCAACATTTTCAACACTATAAACCTGAGAAGTTCCCGATACCGGGGTTGCAAGTCCGCTGATTGCCGATGTTTGAGTAGGTGCTGTTAAAGAAGAAACTGAAATTATCCGTAATAAACCTATTCCGAAATTATTTGAAGGACTTACGGCAATAAAACCTGATTGGCTTCCAACTGTAACAGTTATTGAGTTAGTTGTTTGACCTGATATAATAGTCCAGTCAGCAGGTAATTGCCAGGTATAAGTTGTAGTGGGAACATTATCGACTGAATATGTTTGAGTTGTATTTGCACAAGGAGCAGCTGCTCCCGCAATTGCGCTTGGTTGTGCAGGTAATGTTAATTCATCAATATTTCTTTGCCATATTGAACCACCCGAAGTTGCTGCATAAATTCTGTTATTTAAAATGGTCATGGAAATAACCGGAATTTTATTGAAAAGCCAACCGGTGCTTACATCCGTCCAGGTAACACATTTGTCAGATGACATCATAATTTTTGAATCGGATGCTAAACCATAAGCATAAGTTGCAGTTGCTGCAAAAACATCTGAACCGCTAGCAGTAAGAGTTGCTTCTAAAGAATTTTCAAGATAAATAAGATTTGCCCATGTTAGTCCGTCATTTTCCGATTTGTACATGGAAGGAATTTGGTCACCGCTGTTCGGATTTGTATAAACACCTGATACATACATGATGTTTTCGCCAAAAGTTAATCTGCCACCACCATAGTTTGCAAGAACTCTTGTCCAACTTACGCCATGATTTGTTGAACGCCAGATTCCTTGTCCTTCATACATTCCGGATTGAGCGCTTATGAAAAGCATTGAGTTTCCGGTGAAATAAAGATTACCATAAGGATTTGAATTTCCGGGAGTGTTTAATGTACTTTGAATCCATGTTGCACCGGCATCATTAGAATAATATAAAAAAGGATCCATAGCAACTACAGGAGGATTTGTAAGATATAAAGTTGTTCCGTCTGAGCATAAACTTCCAACCATTCCGAGAGGATTTAATATCCATGAAATACCGTTATCGGTTGAACGATAAATACCATTATTTGCGTCCATTGTAATATAGACTCCATCCTGAATTATCCAGGGTAAATTGCCAACTTTACCGGGTGAATTATGTAAAGTCCAGGTTGCACCTGCATCGTTCGACATGTATGCACCGGAAAATAATGTTGTTGCAATTGCTCCCACAAATTTTGGTGTTGCATAGTCCTGGTATTCATTCAGCGAAAGTCCATCGCTCACATTTGTCCAGGTTTGACCCGAATCTGACGAACGAAATACTCCGCCGTACGAAGTTCCGGTAAAAATATCCGTTCCCAGCGAAACAACAGAAGGCGGCTTAATAGATTGACAATGAATTCCTTCGTCAGATCTTGCCCAGGAAGTTCCAGCATTTGTTGTTTTGTAAATACCGCCAAACGTTCCAACAAAAATACCTGAAGCAGTTATAAGTGCAGCACCATTTTCATTTTCAGTAGAAACGTCCATTCCGTTTCCGGAAACGTCTGTCCAGCTTGCACCGGCATCAGAAGAACCGATTACACCATTATTTGCAACAGCTATTAAAGTTGACGCATCGCCTGTTATTGCAGTAATACTACTATAAGTTGCTGTTCCCGGGCATACCGACCAAACGTTTGTAGAAGCATTTAATTTAAAAATTCCATACCCGTTGGAACCCGCATAAATATCTGTACCAATGTTAGCAATCGAATATATCTGTGCCCAATCCATGTGTTCTGTTCCTCCATTATACGCTTCAAAGGTCAATCCATCATCGGTTGAACGAACTACGCCTGAGTTTATACCGCCGGCATAAATTGTATTACCCACAGCTAATAGCGATGGTACAAAAACACCCTGAACAGGAATACTTGTCCAGGTTTCGCCATTATCGGTTGAGCGAAGTATTGAACCAACCGTTCCCACAAAAATTGTTGTACTGTTTGAAGCGATGCAATAGCCGTTTACTGTGCTTTTATTTACCCAGGTTATTCCGCTATCGTCCGAACGATAAGTTCCGGTAGTTGTGGTAGCAAACAAACTTGTTCCAATTTTTACAAGCCCCTTAGCACCGGGCCAAGTGGCACTTAAAACAGGCGACCAGGTTGCGCCATTGTCAATTGAGGAATACAGCGTATTTGTTAAAAAACCTCCATAGCCACCACAAGCATACATTGTGTTTCCGGAATTTATCAGAATATTAACATAACCGCCGTTGGGTCCGGTTGAAGTCCATTGTGCCGAAGCTTTTTCGCTGCCCATGCAAAATACCAGCAGAGCACTGAACAATAAAGTAAAAGATAAGTTATTTTTCATGGTTGATTATTTATTTTTAAGGATTATACAGATTCAGAAATATTGGGATCAATTGCAGATGTTTCATTCATTGTGTTTAAGTCACCTTTTATAATCTTGGTTAGAACAGATCGCTGAAGTTCCAGCTTTTTAATGTATTTGACGTACTCGGTGGAATTCTCCAAAAAGGCCTCAAAGGTTTCATCTTCTGTTTCATTCGGATGTTTGTTCGGTTTTAGCATTTCTTAGAGTTGTTTCGGGATTGCAAATATCACTTGTTATTATGTTCAGAAAAAATAATCGGTATAGACAAATTAGCTACATGGATAAAATAAAATCTGAACATCGTCTAGACTTTAAAAATAATTGTCTGAAGATGAGCAAGTTGAAAAACAAGACTAATCTAAGTTAATGCTTAACTATCCCATTTGGATGTGTATGCCTATCCATAAGGATATTGTACCATGGATTGGGTAGAATTGTATATTTCTCATAAAATCCAAAATCCATATCTCAAATTCTAAATTTCAAGTTGGAAATAAAATAAAATATCGGTTTTAAAGGCACTAAAAGCATAAAATTGAGATTTCGGCCTTGAAATTTGGCACTTGGAATTTGGGACTTGGGACTTGAAATTTTGGACTTGCCTGCCTGCTGCAAGTTGGGGACTTGAGCCGATAATGTATTATTTTATCCCGTTTGCAGTATAGTAAGGGAGGCATTTGCTTTAAAGAATTCTATATTTGTGACAAGAATGTCACAAGATTTGTCTCCGAACCAGAGAGTGCCAGTTTTTTCCTCAACCTGTATCTTGCTGTATCAATAGACGCAATTTGCTGCCCTGTTAGTTCAGCAATATCTTTGGTTGACATATTCAACCGGAGGAATGCGCACAATTTCAATTCATTCTGCGACAGATCTGGATAAGTTTTGAGCAGTTTCTCATAAAATCCGGCATGAACTTCCTGAAAGCGTTTGGAAAATTCATTCAGCATTTTATCATCCGTGCTGTTTCTCAACTCCTTGCTAATTTGAGATAGTGACTCTTTTGCTTCAATTCCTTTTGCATTGTGTTCAAGTTGCATGAGTTTGCCTGAAATATCAGCAAGCATTTCATTCTTCTTAATCAATGAAATCAGATTGACAGTTAGTTCCCTATCCCTGATATCCAATTCAGATGTAATTTTTTCTTTTTCGAGAATAACAAGCTTTGACTTGAAGCGATGCCTAGAAAATACCAAACCTAAAATAAGCATTCCGGTAACCAGGCTGAATATTACAATAAGCATCAATGTATTTTTTGCTTGCTGAGCCAGTTGTCTTTTCAAATCTCTTTTCTCATATAAATATTGAAATTCAAGTTTGGATGAGAGTTTTTGTTTCTGAAAAGCAAACAAACTATCCCCCGCAAGTTTTTCCAACACCACATATTTATAAGCCTTTAAAGTATCCTGCTTTTCGGTATATATTTGGTTAAGCATGTTTGCAGCTTGGGCTATAATTCTGTAATACCCGTTTTTCTCACCTTCCTGTAAGGCTTTATTAAAATAATCAATGCTGCTTCCGGTATTTTTCACACAATAATAACAATAACCAAAATTAAGGTAGCATTTAGCCATATGCAAATGGTTGTTAATTTGAGTAGCAATATCCAGAGATTGCTGAAAGCTAAGAAAGGCTTCCTTAAAATTCCCTTCATTCATCTGAATATACCCGATATTACTAATACTAATACCCTGCCCCATTTTATCACCGAGTTTATTTTCGATAATGAGTGCTTTTCTCATAAAGTCTATTGCAGTATCATATTTCTGTTGAGCGGCATAAACATCTGCGATATTATTATACTGTTTTTTTATTAATGTCTGATTATTAATACTTACTGCAATAGCCAAGGAGTTGTCGAGATACTCAAGAGCTTTTTTATAAACCTGTTGATCATAAAAATCCAGGCCAATATTCCCCAGAGATCGCGCTATTCCTTCTTTGTCTTTAAGTTTTTCAAATAGATTTAATCCTTTGAAGTAATACGTGGAACTATTGTCGAAAGCACCAAGTTCGGAATAGATTATTCCGATAAGATTATAAGAATTAGCCAGCTCTTTATCATAATTCAAGTCTTCGGCCAGTTCCTTTGACTTCTGAGCAAACTCCATTGCCTTTTTATAATCACTACTTCTGAAATAATAGTTTCCTAATTTTAACATTGCATTAACCTTACCTTCTGCGTAATTGGTCTGCTGGGCAATTACAAGGGCTCTTTGAGCAAGATTAAGACCAATGGAATCTTCCATATACTGATTATCCGGTTTTTCGAGAAATTCCAGGATTGCATCTACCTTTTCGTTCGGACTTTTGATCTTTTTTAAAGCTGAATCCAAACTATCTGTTTTTGTCAAGTCCTGGGCAACAACCATCTGATAACAGAAAAGGATAAGGATTAAAATAAATACAGAAAGCCTTGATTTCATTGAGGTTTGAATTGGGTGGGAAGTTATAATAGACTCCTGTTAACTACCATTTTATTCTCAGTTTCAATACAAATGTAAACAATGGTTTTCTATTGTTGTATACCAACAAAAAACAAAACGGCTCCAACACCTAAGTTGGAACCGTTGAATCAAACTATTTAACCTAACCAATTTTTAAATACAT
>JBMOHG010000201.1:0-5640 GCA_049317965.1 Paludibacter sp. | reverse complement strand
ACCTACTTTTGCAAATGACAAAACTGGTGTAGCTTCGTGATTTGCCAATCCTGTACTGTTGGCAGCCCATGTGTAAGTTCCACTGGTGCAGCTGTATATACCTTTGTGATTGAAATCCTTATACGATCTTTTTGTAGCTGCATAAATGGTTGTTCCATCTTTGTAAAAATAACGAATACGTTGATAATACTTCTTGCTATCAAGTAATGCAATGTTAGCTTGTGTATTACCAATTACCTTTAAACCACTGCTTACATCCGACCAAGTATTTAATGACGGATCGTAAAGTCGTGCGCCTGTTTTGTCATTATCGAACCCGGCAAGTATTTTTCCATTGTCCTCAATAATTGCCAATACAGACTTTGTGTCTGTAACAGTAGAATCTTTAGGGAAAGGCAAAGTAGCCCATACGCCAGTTGCCAAGGTTCTTTTCATTACCCCATTGCTATTTGTACCTAAATACATGTCACCGCCGATAAAAGCCATTTGTGTAGGAATAGTATTGGGGAAAGTTCCAGTACTCTTTTTTCCAATCACTTTCCAAGCTAGCGGAGTATCAAGTCCATAAGCCTTAAATGTGATACCTGAAGTGGTGGTAGTTACATAAATAGTATCGTTATTTACCATCATGTGGGCAACAACTTCTGTTGTAGGACTAAATCCGCCATTGTCTGCTGCCCAATTTTCGCCAGCATCGGTAGATGTGTAAATACCTGATCCATTGATGGCCACAACTAATTTAGTGCCCACTTTAACCATAGATAATGCCTCTTTTGGGGTAGGACTTCCAAAACCTGAAATGTCAGTAGTTTCCCATTGCGAAAATGCAATCAGCGGAAACAACAAAAAAATTGCCAATAGAAAGTTGTTTTTTTTCATTTGTAAAATTTTTTAAGTGTTTAATTAATACTATCATTTCTTTGACGAAATAAAATAGTGTTTGCACTAAAGATTTTAAATAAAACTTTGTCCGATTTTTAAATAAAATTTTAGTGTCTCACGAAAAAACTTTTAAACGTCGAAGACTTTAAAAACGTTTTTTTTGTGGTGGTAAATAAAAGTCTATTTTATCTGCACTTTCTTTGTAAAAGTATTATTCCCAGTTTTCACTTTCAATAAATACAAACCACGTAATTTTTTGGACAATGGCAGTTGTAGAATTTCTAATTGTGATGATTTCTCTTTCGATAACATCAAAATTGATTTGCCATTTAAGTCGAACAACTCTACCAGACAGCTTCCTCGATAATCTGAATAAAGTTCTATATTGATAAGGGTTGTTGCCGGATTTGGATACAATTTGAAAATGCCACCTTTCTCTTTTACGTTTTCTAATGCTGAGTACGAAGCTGGATTATAAACGGGTAAATTTCCGGTGTAATCAATTTCTAAGGTTTGTACATTCCCTTCTAATAGGCGTAACACGCTGTTTTTCAATGAAAAATTCGGACCTTCGTACACGCCCCATTTAGAATTGCTAAAATCCAAAGGCGCTCCATTTACCAACCATGAAGCAATGCGTCCGCATCCTTCGCCGGTAGGCCAAGTGGGCTGAATGAAGGGTGGCGATTTTTGAGCAAGTTGTGCAGTTATAGGCCCGTAGCCCCAGTCGTAAAGCGGTTCGGTAAATGTTCCCGACGATTTGTATTGAATATTCAACACATCACCTTTGGCTGAGGTATAAATAATATTATCGGCAGCAATATTGGTTTTATTCAGTGAGGAATTGGCAATCATCGCATCCTGAAAAACCACAAAAGAGCTGTATTCTTTTTTAGAACCCACTTCCAAAATCAATCCGCACAAATTGCCTTGCGTGGCGGCATCTTTTAGTGCATAATTATCCGTGGCAGTGGTAAAAGTGGGTGCCGATTGCGCAATGGAACGAATGGCCACATAATTACTGTCCATCTCATAGAATTCGATATTATTGCGAAGCAAACGATTAACTGTGGCATTTTTTTTCCATACGGCCATGTACGAAAAATTGGCATTGCTCACGTCGGTCGAAGAAGTTACAGGGTTTGCCTTTCCTTCATAAGGAAATCGTTGATTGAAATCAGTTGCCCAGCTATTTTGCCAATTGGTGATAATGCTTTGAACCTGAGCGTAAAGCGTGGTGTAATTTGCAGGTACTTTGGTGAGTTGCACCAACACATTTCGGTGATGCACCAACTGATCCCAAGGCATACGATGGCGCGCTTTGTTCCATTCTTTGGAGCCATAACCCACAATTACGTTGGCCGTTTTGGAAGTATTGGTTTCGTCGGGTGTAACTTTTCCTACAAATTTCCAAGCCTGAAACTGCGTGTCACCGCCAGTAAATCCGCCATAAGGCAAATAGGCTGCACCCAAGGTATAGGTATTGCCAATGTAGAAAGTTTGCTTCACGGCGCCAGGGTTGTTCATCAGGTACTCGCCTTTGCTGTTGTAATACATCACATTTTTGGGAAATTGCTTTTTGGCTAATTTTACAGCTGCCAACGGTGGTCTATAACTCGAAACAGCGGCATAAATAGCCGTGGAAGCTTCCATGTTTTGAGAACCTACCGCCCACGAAATTTTACGCGGACTATCGCCAAACCACAACCACGAAAAGTAATCGCCACCCGTAACCACACTTTCGTAACCTGTAGAGTTACGCGATTCGTACCCACCCACAATGCCTTGCGTGTAGTGTAAAGCCATTTCGCAGGCATAATAATCGAGTACAGCTTGCGCCATTTTGCGCACGTCGGGGTCTTTTGCACCTTCGTACAAAGCTATCCAGCCAATAATTCCGTAAGGTGCGTAAGTGCTTGAATTCCACTCGCCAAGTCCAGAAACATAGAGGGTTTTTGACCAGTCGGAAATCCAACTTTTTACTTTGTCTAATTTTTGCTGCGCATTTGGAAAATCAGCCGGAAAGCTATCACGAGCAATTTGAGCATACAAATAAGCTGAAGGTCGGGTCATAGCTAAATGATTTTCAGTCCCTTCGGAAGTGAACAAATTGTAACTATCCTCTCTATCCCAAGCAGCTGTCAAATAATCTTTTACAGTTGATTTTACCGAAGTAGCACCCCAGTATTTTGTAAAAATAAAGGTTTCGCCTACTAAATTAAAATGAAAACGAGCTGATATGCAACCACTTGTATTGAAATGAGGTAGGTATTGATTGCCTTTTACATTGGTTACACCATATTTATGAAACGAAGCCACCACGGTTTGCCAGTTGTACTTGCCGTAATCAGAAGGGTTGCAATTGTACCAGCCCGAAGCATCGGCTTTGTAATCGTCGGCGACATAATTGATGATTTGTTGTGCACGGCTTTGAAATTCGGTTTCGTAGGTTTGGGCAGATAAAACGCTAAAGAAACTAAATAATAATAATATTAAAAAAATCACCCCGTTTTTGTAAATGAACATATCAGATTTAATGTTTTAATTGAATAAATTTTTAGACGAAAAATATTGGGTTTTCCTTAAAGAATTATTATTTTTTTATCAATTTATGAGAAGTATTTCCAATTTTCAGAACATACACTCCTTTTGATAAATCCTTTATGTTAAACTCATCCCCATTGCTTGTTAAAGCGCATTTAAGCTCTACCCCCGAAAGGCTTAATATCTTTGTCATTATCGGTTTTTCGGTATTATTATGAATGGTGATCTTATCTTTTACTGGATTAGGGAAAAATGAATATGTCTTATTGTTAATTATTTTCGAAACACCGGTTGAAGAATTCTCATCAATTCTGAAATGCCAGGACATTTTAGCATTTACAGTAGTTTCTCCAGCAAATTTAATGCTGTTGGCGGGAATTGTTATCGTATCTGCATCGTTTAGTATCAATGTCGTAGTAGTTGATAGAACCAATTTATTTGCATTTATTGAAGCTGTTAAAGGCGATACCAATCCATCGGAAGCTCTTTTAATGGTTATTTTTGACAAATCAATTGCCTCAATTGTTTTTTTAAATTCCACAAAAATAGGCGAATCGGCATCAGCATTGTACTGCATTTGAAATGGTGCTTGCGTAATGGGCAATAATTTGTCAGTAGTGAACGTGGAAGTTGTAGTAAAGCCAGTATTGCCTTGTAATATAGCTTGATATGGTACATTTATTCCAACTCTACCCACTCCAACATTGTTTCGTACACTAATATTGGCACCAGGCATTTCATTTTCATTTGTTGCCGTATTTTTCCATCCAATATTTATGCTTGCAATATTGGTGTTATTTTCAATGAGTAATTTATCGACACGATGGTTGGTTTCTTTTTTGAAAACCATGATAATTCCATCGGTTCTGCCTGTAATATCTTCGTTAGCTCGTAAATCGTTGTTTTGAATTATTACATTACTAATAGGCACTTGCACATCGTAGATTCCAATATATCCTGTAACTTTGTTATTACGAATGGAAATATCGCGCATTCGTGCCCCATAACCAGAACTGGCATCGGCAGTATTAAAGCCCCATGCATCTTGCCACTGAATCATAATTCCTTCGCCATCAGTTGAATAATACTTGGTATTCACCATTTTATGTCGATAAACTTCAAAATCGTTGTTTTCAATCAGAATATTTTCACCGGCAAAATTCAATGCTCTATTTTCAAGCGTATTTCCATTGTATGTAATCAAACTTTTTCCTGTTGCATCCAGCCAAGCCATTTTGCCTGTTTTATCTTTTTTTACATTGCCACGCACCACAAGCCCAATAGCTTCGGCAAAATAACCTACACGCATGGTAGTATAAACCCAATTATCAACCAATTCAATTTCCTGATTGATCGGAACCGCATTCACCGACGGATTCATGCGCTTGCCATTCACTTTAATTCCGTAATGATTGAGATAATCGAATCTTGCCCGTTCGCCGTGAGTAATGGTTGTTGTTCCAGCTGCTGTTGCACCATTGGGATTGTCGGCTCCGTTGATATACGTTCCTTTGGCAATATAGCCCGGTTGTTCGTAACTATCATCGGCTATAGGATTAACGGTATTGTTCAACAAATCATTTACCCTGCAGCGAGTTACCGATCCGCCTGTTTCAGCAAAAACAGAAATATTATAAGTGTGTCGATACGAAAACCGTTGCCAGCCATTCATATAAATCATATCCGGAACGCCGGCATCGGGCTGCGCCACATTGTTTTGTCGAACACCATATACCAGTACATTTTTACTTGCGGACGAACCCAGACTAATTCGACCACGATTGATATCTAGATAAACAATTCCACAATTAAATACATCGCCAATAGTGGTAATGGATTTAAAAGCAGTACTATTCAACGTACCTGTACCAGTGAAATCAGGTATGTATCTTGGAAAAACCAATCGGGAAGTTGGAGCAAAATCTGCCATTTTAGCATCGATCTGGGTTGGAGTTTCTCCACGTAAAATAACTTTTGAAGGCAAAACCACATTGTTCAAAAAAGCATAAGTTCCGGCTGGAAAGAAAACTGTTCCACCGTTTGCACCTAGATTGTCAAATGCTTTTTGCAAAGCATTGTCCCATTCGGTTTCTTCGGCAAGTTTAAAATTTACTATGGAAACTGATTGTGTCCAATTCAAAGTCTCAGTCCAAGTTGGAGTTGCAGTTCCATATTGTGTTTTGTAGGGATTATCGGAAGGTTGTGCAGAAGCAA
>JBMOHG010000200.1:0-5644 GCA_049317965.1 Paludibacter sp. | reverse complement strand
ATAATTTATCATGAAATTCAAATTTTTAATAGCAATTCTTTTTCTAAGTACGATAGTTTTCGCACAAAAATACAGGATTCAAAACGAACTCATGAGGGCTGATTCTGCCAAAACAACAACCAACTAGCATTCGCTGTAGGTGATTTTCAGCCAAATTGATTTACCCAACGTATTGCCAAATTACACACAAGAAGACATCCGTTTTACCACCAACAATGGGACGGTTTATGCTATCATTTTGGCACAACCCATCAAATAAGTACTTATTAAATCATTGGCAGGTAAAAAGATAGCAACGGTAAAATTACTTGGAAGTACCGAAAAACTCAACTGGAAACAAACACCGAATGGGTTGCAGATTCAATCTGTAAAAAACTTGTATCGGATAATCTGGCCATTGTATATAAAATTAATATAAAAAAGATTTTAAAATAAATAGTTAATACTGAATTATTATGAGATTATCCTTAAATTTTTGTCAATTAACATTGCTATCATTGTTCTTAACCCTTCACGTTTTTGCTATCGAAAAACATGGCAACTATCTCGATTCTAGAATTGGAATACCGAGTGATGCTTCTTCGAGGGGATTGTTATATTATCCCGATAGAGAAATTATGTTTGATTTTGATACAGAGAAACCTTTAGACGGTGTAATTTCAGTACAAGGAAATGTTCAACCTGATAAAAAGTTCTTCATGACTTCGCCCCAATCGATACGTTGGGAATCGAGAGTAGGTGCAGCTTTAAGTTTTAAGGCTCCGGTGAAACTGCTGAAAACCTTGCACAATAATTATTTTTTCTCGATTGGTCTTTTTCAGGAGAAATTCTCGGATGATAAATCTGTTCGTACGTATTCTTTAACCTTGAAGGGTCAAGGCGGCAATATTATATCAAGCAAGTTATTATATCTACATCGTTGCGGTTGGAATATTGCGTGCATTAAGATACCGGTATCATCTTCTTTGGTAGTAGGCGAAATTGAACTCACACAAACAGCTGGTGCTGATGGTTCCATATTTATTGATAACTTAATGATTTACAACGGATATATGCAGGGTATTCAACCTTCTCCATATATTTATGATGAAAAGGTGAAGGATAAAACTTCATTTCCTGCAAAATCTACCGTAACAGCAGAAGAGATAAAAGGTTTTAAAGACATCAATGACCGTATCATTTTTATGCAAAATCCACAAGTTTTTAAGTTGGAAGATTTACAAAATACAGACAAGAATAGCGTACCCAAAAGTTCAAAACTAAGTAGCGTGCCAACGAAAACGATGGACAAGTTCAGAAATTTCTACGAGAGTTATCATATTCAGCATCAAGATAAATATGTCAATGGCGAAAATCCCCTTTATTACTCACGGAAACTTCGGGGATTTGATTCATCGGAGGGTTCTCCGGATGATATTATGTACGAAAAGAACACTAAACTGTGTCAGACAATGCGGGAGATGGGAATGACCTGGTACCGTTTAGCAGATTCGAAAGAGCGAACTGAATTGGGCAAAATGATTTGTGATTTGGTCAGACTATCATGTACATACGGAAGTGTTCCGGCTGCTTGGTACAATGGTCGTGGTTTTGCCGATGGGATATTTTTTGCACGTGACCTTTTGGCAAAGGAGGGATTGATTGATGATATTACCGCTCAGCTAATGCAGCAATATTCCTTGGAACAAATTATATATGAAGAGCATAGCTTGATGACGCCCTTAAAATCAGGAGCTTTGTTGACAATTCAACGATACCCTACATCCGAATTTTATTGGAGTTCTTGTGCGGATGATTTGAATACAGGATCCTTGTCCATGATTTCGATTTTTGCCTTGTTACCAGACTCACCTGAGAAAGCACGTAATTTTTACAGATTACAGAGTTGGCTTGATAATATTGCGCTCAATTATGCACCTTTGGCATTGGGAACTCTGAAACCCGATGGTAGCTGGTTTCATCATTGGGGAAACCGTTTTGACAACTATGGATGGATAGCAGCATGGCGGGGCGCCACTCAGTATTTATGGTGGATGAGCAAAACCCCTTTCAAGGTGAGTGAGGAAACCCATCATCGCATGCAACAGATGGCGAAAGTGCATTTTGAACTTATGAATAAGGATGGTTATGTTGGGAGTCCGGATAAACAGTCGAAAATTCCATCGGATGGTTTTTACTATCTGGCACTTGCCGGTTCACCCGATGGTAGTCAATTTTATGACCCACAAACAGCTAGTTATTTCTTGAGTTTCCCTGAATCTGAAATTTACAAAAACAACAGTGAGCTTGTATCCGCAATGAAAAAGCAGAGTATTGCCCCTGCGAACAGAGAAAATGTGAATGTAACGCTCAGTTATGGTTGTGTCAATGTCCATCGTTTTGGTCAGTGGCAAGCTTATACGCATGCTGCTTCCAAGAGTTTTTACCATACACAATATATACGAAGTGGCTTCCTTTTTTATAATATTGGTGGCATTAATTTAATAAGGGAAAGAGAAGCTTCTCCCATGCAAACAAAGCTGGGTGGAAGTTTACTACTTAGGGGTAAAGGTGATGAAAAATTCATTACGCAAGGATATAACTTTAGCCTTTCTCCAGGGGTGACTTCGGTGGTCAGTGATATGTCCAAACTAGATCAGAAATACTATCAAAATGGCTCTTCCGAATTTGTTGGTGGTGTATCCACCAAAGACTGTGGCGGAATTTACACGCAAATATTTGATGCTAGCGCTAACTATAATGACGTGGATTCGAATGATAAAACTTTTAGAGGAGTTTCAAACAATAAAAATCTCTATGAGGGAACGGTTGCTGAGAAGTTAAAATTCAAAAAGTCTTATTTTTATTTTGGAAGAGACATCGTATTGCTTGGTAGCGACATCTCCAATGGAGCCGATTTGACCAATGTACAAACTGGTATTTTGCAAGAACCGATGAGTAAGGGCAATTCGTTAATATTGGCTGACAAAACAACCACGGAAGCTGAAACAGTAGATCGTGAAATTAAATCCACCGAAGTTCCATGGTTTGTAAATGAAACGCAAAAAATTGGTTATTACCTATATCCGAATCAAACATACCGAATTAAAAAAGGTGAACAAAGTTTTCTAACCACAGGTGAAATCGTGTCGTCGTATTTTGAACATCAGAAACAAACTGTTGGAGAATATTCTTTTATATTGAGATTAGAAACCTCTAAACAAGAAATGAAAGAATTTGGTAAATCAATGAAGTCGAAAACTCCTGATTATCAGATATTGCATCAGAATGCTAACGCTCACATTGTAAAGGCAACGAAACTTAATGAGACTGGATATGTACTATATAATCCCAAAGGTTTGATATTTAATGACAAACGCATTAAATCAGTTACTAACTCCTGTGTTTTTATGATGAAAGATGACCTTGCTGCTAAAGAATTGATACTTTCGTATGCCAATCCGGATAAAAATATGATTCAGACAAAAGATAATCCATTGGGATATAGCCTTCCAATAAAAACGGTAATTGTGCTTAATGGTCGGTATGAAGCTGTTTCAATTGATAAAAATCAGGTAAATTGTGAGTTCGATGCTAGCAATCAAACTACGAATATAAGTTTTGAAGTCAAAGACGGGCTATCAACCACGGTACGATTGCAAATGTCAAATCATTAATAATTTGTACCATAATAGACATTTTCTGAATTATCGTATCACTACATGTGCTGCTAAAACAATTATTTTTGTTGCATTCTTCAGAATAAAAACTCTAATTCTTAAATTCTAATACAAGACATGAACAAACACAAAACAATATTTTTAGTCATTTTAGTAAGTAGCATTTTTTCTAGTTATGCGCAAACAAACAAATCTGCTGCATTCGAAGCATTCAAAAAAAATCCTGCAACTTCAGTTTTGCCCGATTATTCGTGGTCAGGTTATAAAATGGGAATTGAAGGCATTCCCGACGTAAAAGGAAAAATCTTTGATGTGAGCAAATATGGCGCTATACCTAACGATACGCTCGAAGATTTTGATGGCGTACAAGCTGCTATTAAAGCCGCTGAAGCTGCTGGTGGTGGCATCGTTTTCTTTCCAAAAGGTAGGTTTTTAATCAACGAAAAAGAGGGTCGCCGCGATGGAATTGTCATTTCAAAACCCAATATCATTCTTCGTGGAAGTGGCTCAGGAGATGAAGGTACAGAGATTTTCATGAAACAATTTATGTTGCCCAAAGACCCCGAAAAAAAATGGACGGTTCCAGCAATGTTTACGTTCAATTATTATAAAGGGTCAAATGCCAAGAGTGTTATACTTGATAATGCCAAACGTGGTGATACCAAAATAGTGGTTGAAAATGCTTCCAGCTTTAAAGTGGGCGATTATGTAACGCTGAAAATGCAAAACACGGATGCCAATAAAGAGTTTTTGGCTAATCTAGATACTTGGAATAACTGGAAAACCACCAACGAAAAGGGCGTTCAAATCAGTGAAAAACATAAAATTGCCAAAATTGAGGAGAACGAACTCACTTTTTGCGAACCCTTGTGTACCAATATCACTGCATCCTACAACTGGAAAGTGGAAGGCATAGTGCTAGCCGAAGGTTTGGGTGTGGAAGACATCTGGTTTCGCGGCAATTTTCATGAAATAATTGTTCACCACAAAAACTTTATTCACGATGCAGGATGGACATTCCTGAGCATGGGACGAGTGGCCAATGGCTTTATTCGCCGCATAAGGATGACAGATGTATGTACCGGCATTTCTATCGGTAATGGCTATGCTTGCACCATGACTGACATACGCTTAGATGGTAATCCGGGTCATTCCATGCTTAGCGCCACCAATAGTTACGGCGTATTAATTGCCAATGTAACTGATGCAACCAACGCACCCGGTATGTGGCACGGGCCCTGCAGTGCCAACAGCAGTTGCAACATCGTTATCTGGCGCTACAAAGGGCAGGCACGCAGCGGCCCCGATTTTCATGCTTCGTGGCCATATTGTACGCTAGTGGATGCTTCCACCTGTAAATACATTGGCAACGGTGGTAATTCAGAATTGCTACCCAATCACATGAAAGACCTGACTTATTGGAACATGAAACAAATAGGCAAGTACGAAAATGTGGATTTTTGGGAACCACAAGTGATAAACGATGCTGATTCTGACCAAAATAAATTCTACGGTAAATTTGTGAAAATAGTAAAACCAAACATTATTGGTATGTATGGCGACGAAATTTCATTTGTAAAAGAACATTTGGGACTGTATGAAAGTCACGGAAAACCTGTTACACCAGAATCGCTTTACGAAGCTCAATTGGAATTGCGGTTGGGAAAATTGCCAAAATGGATAATTGAAGCAAAGAAGAAATAAATAATGAAAACAAAAATCAAAATTCTTTCTTTTACGTTGATGATTTGTATTTTCACAAAAGCCCAAATCGAAGCCCCGTGTTATACAGCATTTAAGGCAAATCCTGCCACATCTGTATTGCCCGATTATTCATACTCAGGTTATAAATTGGGTGCTGATTCCATTCCCAATGTCAACCTGCCAATTTTTAATGTAACAAACTACGGTGCAATTCCAGATGATGGGAAAGAAGATTTCGACGCAGTACAAACAACAATTAATGCAGCAGTTGCTGCCGGCGG
>JBMOHG010000199.1:0-5664 GCA_049317965.1 Paludibacter sp. | reverse complement strand
TTCACTATTTTTCCCTTCGGGGCTAAGGCTATGAAGCAACCTAATAAACGAAAAATTATAAATGACCCTGTATTCGGATTTATAAATATTCCGAATGATTTTTTGTACGATATTATTCAACATCCCTATTTTCAGCGAATGAATCGTATCAAGCAATTAGGGTTGACATCTACAGTGTATCCGGGTGCTCAGCACACTCGCTTGCAACATTCGTTGGGTGCAATGCATCTAATGGGTGAGGCTATTACACAATTGCAACAAGCGGGACATGAAATCACTGCAAGCGAGGCTGAAGCAGCACGTGCATGTATTTTGTTACACGATATTGGACATGGGCCTTTTTCGCACACATTGGAACATAGTTTGGTGAATGATGTAAGTCACGAAGAAATTTCATTGTTGATGATGCAACAAATAAATAAAGAAATGGGTGGTAAACTGGATATGGCATTGGCTATTTTCACCAATAATTACCATAAAAAGTTTTTGCATCAACTCGTTTCTGGTCAACTGGATATGGATAGATTGGATTATCTTAGCCGCGATAGTTTTTTCTCAGGAGTAAGTGAAGGAATTATTGGTGCTGCCCGCATAATTAAGATGCTAAATGTTCACAACGATCAACTTGTTGTTGAGGCAAAAGGGATATATTCGATCGAAAAATTTTTAGTGGCACGCCGTTTGATGTACTGGCAAGTGTATTTACATAAAACTTCATTGGCTGCTGAAAAAATGTTGATGAATATTCTTAAACGAGCCAAAGAATTAGCCGGAAAAAATGAGGTTTTATTTGCAACTCCTGCACTGCATTATTTTCTTTATAATGAAGTTAATAAACTTAGTTTTGAGCAATCGGATGAAGCAATGAAACATTTTGCCTTGCTTGACGATTCGGATCTTATAAGTGCCATTAAAGTTTGGTCGTCGCATCCTGACATTGTACTGTCAACTTTATGTATTGCATTTACAAACAGAAGGTTATTTAAAATTGAAATTCAAACAGAATCGATAAGCAAATCAAAACGAGAACATTACTTAAAATTATATAGCGACCATTTTAGCATTAATTTTCAGGAAGCAGCATACTTTATTGGAGAAGAAATCGTTAGTACAGATACTTATACGCCTCAAGATGACAATATAAATATTATTTATAAAGACGGCACAATTAAAGATATTGCTGAAGCATCCGATATGTTAAATATAACTGTGTTGACTAAAAAAGTTGAAAAACACTATTTTTGTTTTTATAAATTATAGATTACAACGAACTTATACTGAAAAAATGCACTTTTTTATTGATAGTTTTGCATGTTATCAGCTTGAATTTATGGCTAATTGAAAATTGTTTAGTACTTTTGCAACCAAATTTTTTAATATGGAGTTTACTGCTCAACAAATTGCTGATTTTTTAGGCGGAGAAATACAAGGTGATCCTTCAGTAAAGGTTCATACTTTTTCTAAAATTGAAGAAGGAAGGCTTGGAACTTTAAGTTTTTTGTCAAATCCAAAATACAGCCAATATATATATGATTGTCAGGCAAGTATAGTATTAGTCAACAAGGATTTTCAGCCTGAAAAAGAAGTACTCCCAACACTTATACGTGTTGAAGATGCTTACCAATCATTAGCACTATTAATGACAATGGTGGAGAAAAATAACCCTAAAAAAGTGGGTGTTTCTCCTTTGGCTTATGTTTCTTCATCGGCAGTAATTGGCGATAATGTTTATATTGCTCCATTCGTTTATATTGGTGATAATGTTGTAGTTGGAAATAATTCGATGCTAAATGCCCAATGTTGTGTTGAGGATAATGCAAAAATAGGTGATAATGTAATTTTATATTCAGGTGTAAAAATTTACTATAACTGTGTTGTAGGTAATAACTGTATTTTGCATTCTGGTTCGGTAATTGGCTCAGATGGATTTGGGTTTGCTCCAACAGAAGATGGCACTTACAAAAAAATCCCTCAAATGGGAAATGTTGTTGTGGAAGATGATGTAGAAATTGGATCAAATACTGTAATTGATAGAGCAACTTTAGGAAGTACAATTATTCGTCGCGGAGTAAAACTTGACAATTTAGTGCAAGTAGCTCACAATTGCGAAATAGGTGAAAATACTGTCATTGCATCACAAACAGGCATTTCAGGTTCCACGAAACTCGGAAAACGATGTATAATTGGTGGTCAGGTAGGTTTTGCAGGACACATTACAATTGCTGATGGTACTATTTTTGGTGCTCAAGCCGGACAAGCAAATTCAATTAAAAAACCAAATCAAATGTTTATGGGGTCGCCGGCATTTGATTTTAGAACTTTTCAGCGATCATCAATTGCTTTTAAAAGTTTACCTGACTTACAAAAATTAATTTATTCAATGCAAAGCAGAATAGACGAATTAGAAAAAAATATAAAAAAATAATATATTATAATTTGAACAATTTACATATAACTTTATTTAGGTGTAAATTGTAACTAATAACAGTATGTCGAAACAAAACACTATTAAACAGGCTTTTGCACTTACCGGTAAAGGTTTACATTCCGGTTTAGAAATCACACTAACATTCGTACCGGCTCCCGAAAATCACGGAATCAAAATTAAACGCGTTGACATGCCTGACCAACCAGTAATGGATGCGGTTGCTGAATACGTTACTGATACCATGCGAGGCACAGTGCTTAAAAAAGGAGAAATGCAGGTAAGTACTATCGAGCATGCCATGTCTGCACTTTATGCATTGGGAATTGATAATTGTCTATTAGAAGTGGATGCTCCTGAATTTCCAATACTTGATGGAAGTGCAAGGTATTATGTTGAAGCTATTCAAAAAAATGGTATAGAAGAACAAAAAGTTGAAAAAGATTATTTTATTGTTCGTAAAAAAATAGAATATAGTATACCCGAATCCGGCGCAAAAATAATAATTTTACCTGACGATACATTTAGTGTTGATGTACATATTGGTTTTAATTCCTCAGTTCTGAACAATCAATTTGCAAGTCTATCATCGTTAGATCATTACACCGAAAATGTTGCCAATGCTCGTACGTTTGTTTTTGTTCGTGAAATAGAACAATTGGTAAAACTGGATTTAATAAAAGGTGGTGATTTAAAAAATGCAATTGTCATTTATGACAAATTGATGCCACAGGAAGATATGGACAAATTAGCCGATTTAATGCACCAACCACATCACGATGCAAATAAATTGGGTTACCTGAATGGTGGTTTAAAGTTTGACAATGAACCTGCCAGCCATAAATTATTGGATGTAATAGGCGATTTAGCTTTAATAGGGAAACCTATCATCGGAAAAGTTATTGCCACTTATCCCGGTCATAAAATCAATACCGACATAGCAAAACTGATACGCAAAGATTTAAAGAAACAGGAGCTTCAAGCACCGGTTTACGATGATACAATTCCTCCGGTGATGGATGTAAATGCAATAAAAAAATTGCTTCCGCATCGTTGGCCATTTCTAATGGTTGATAAGATTATTGATATTCGTGAAAATAAAATTGTTGGAGTAAAAAATGTAACTGCAAACGAAACATTTTTCATGGGTCATTTCCCCGATGAACCTGTGATGCCAGGTGTTTTATTGGTAGAAGCAATGGCTCAAACCGGCGGATTAATGGTGCTAAATTCAGTAGAAGAACCTGAACGTTATTCAACTTATTTTCTTAAAATTGACTCAGTTAAGTTTCGGCAAAAAGTTGTACCAGGTGATACTGTAATTTTCCATTTAGAAATGCCAGAACCAATGCGCAGAGGATGTGCCTTAATGAAAGGTCATGCTTTTGTTGGAGGTAAAATAGTTTGTGAAGCTGAATTTATGGCTCAAATAGTAAAAAACAAATAATAACCTATAATTCTCTTTTGCAGAGCATTAAATACCATTTATTATGAAACAACCCTTAGCTTACGTACACCCAGATGCAAAAATTGCGCCTTCAGTAGTCATAGAACCATTTGTAACCATCGATAAAAATGTAGTTATTGGCGAAGGAACAAGAATTGGCTCAAATGTAACCATACTTGAAGGAGTACGAATTGGGAAAAATTGTGTAATTTTTCCGGGAGCAGTTATTGGAGCTATACCACAGGATTTGAAATTTAGAGGTGAGGATTCATTAGCAATTATTGGAGATAACACTACTATTCGTGAATATGTTACGATAAATAGGGGAACTGCCACAAAAGGAAAAACTGTAGTTGGTGATAATTGTTTAATTATGGCATATTGTCATGTTGCACACGACTGTGTAGTAGGAAACAATGTTATTATGGCCAATGCTACTCAGTTAGCTGGTGAGGTAGTGGTTGAAGATTTTGCAATTTTAAGTGGTGGAATTTTAGTTCATCAATTTTCGCATATCGGGGCTCACGTTATGATTCAGGGCGGTTCCAGAGTTAACAAAGATGTACCACCTTTTGTAAAAGCAGGTCGCGATCCACTTTCTTATGCCGGAATTAACTCCATTGGCTTACGTCGCCGTGGCTATACAAATGAACAAATTCGTGAGATACAAGACATATATCGTTATCTGTATCAATCAGGAATGAATACTTCTCATGCTATCGAACGTATTGAAGCTGAACTACCTGCAACAAAAGAACGTGATGAAATTCTTCTTTTTGTTCGCAACTCTCCACGAGGGATTATTAAAGGATACTTTGAATAATTAACAATTAATAATTCACAATTAATAATTTAAGACATTGCTGTCATATATGAAATTGTGAACTCGTTTACACGTCAACTGGTTTACTTAATGATTGCAAGTATAATATGACAACTGAAAATATTGATGAATCGCCAAAGAAAAGTTTAAATTTTATCGAAGCTTTTGTTGAGCAAGATTTGAAAGATGGTAAAAATGGTGGAAGAATTCAAACCCGCTTTCCTCCTGAGCCAAACGGCTATTTACATATCGGTCATGCAAAAGCTATATGTCTTGACTTTGGTATTGCCAAAAATTATGGTGGCATTTGTAACCTTCGTTTCGATGATACCAATCCGGTAAAAGAGGATGTTGAATATGTTGACTCAATACAGGAAGACATTCAATGGCTTGGATATCAATGGGAAAACATCTATTATGCATCCGACTATTTTCAACAACTCTGGGATTTAACTATAGAATTCATCAAGCAGGGAAAAGCATATATTGATGAACAATCAGCCGAAATTATAGCTAAACAAAAAGGAACTCCAACCATTCCGGGTACCGAAAGTCCTTATCGTAATCGTCCAATAGAAGAAAATCTAGCTTTATTCCAGAAAATGAATACCGGCGAAATACCTGAAGGTGCAATGATTCTTCGGGCTAAGATTGATATGGCATCTTCTAATATGCATTTCCGCGACCCGATAATGTATCGTGTTATTAACTCACACCCACATCATCGTACCGGTTGGACTTGGAAAGCATATCCAATGTACGATTACGCCCACGGTCAATCGGATTATTTCGAAGGAGTTACACATTCACTTTGTACACTTGAATTTGAAGTTCATCGTCCACTATATGACTGGTTTATCAACCAGTTCAAAGACTCTGATTATTGTCCACGACAAATAGAATTCAACCGATTGAACCTGACTTATACTGTAATGAGCAAACGCAAAATGCTTCAACTGGTACAAGAAG
>JBMOHG010000198.1:0-5728 GCA_049317965.1 Paludibacter sp. | reverse complement strand
GGTGAAGTTCGGTCTCAAGCATACAGAGCATTTGATTATGAATATATTAATCAAGAAGAATTTGAATTTTTGATAATGGAAACTGTATCATTATCCGAAAGATTAGGTAAATTTATCAGTTATCTAAGAAACACTGAATTCAAAGGTGTGAAATTCAAAAAAGATAATGATAAAGCCTAATTATAGCCAGTAGAGTGAAACTCGAAACACGAAACACGAAACATGAAACCCAAAACATGAAACACAAAATACAAACATCAAAACCTAAATTTTCCTTTTTTCAAATCCTATCTCTTAGTATGGGATTTATGGGAATTCAATTCGGGTATGCTTTACAAAATGCTAATGCCAGTGGAATTCTTCAGACTTTTGGTGCAAACATAGAACAACTTTCGTGGTTTTGGCTTGCAGCACCATTAACAGGAATGATAATACAACCAATTATTGGACACTATTCTGATCATACCTGGACACGATTAGGACGTCGAAGACCATTTTTTCTGGCTGGTGCAATTCTAGCTTCAATTGCTTTAATTCTGATGCCTAATGCAGGGGCTTTTGCTGGTTTTATTCCAGCAATGTTTGTAGGAGCTGGATTTCTAATGATAATGGATGCTTCGTTTAATGTAGCAATGGAACCATTCAGGGCATTAGTAGCTGATATGCTTCCTGCCGATCAGAGTACATTGGGTTTTACTATTCAAACTTTTTTAATTGGAATTGGAGCTGTAATTGGATCGTGGTTGCCCTATGTTTTAGCTGAATGGTTTGGAATATCAAAAATTGCACTAAACGGCCAAAGTCCCGACAATCTGGTTTACTCTTTTTATATTGGAGCTGCAGTTATGATTGTAACAATTCTTTGGACAGTTTTTACAACCAAAGAATATTCTCCTGAAGAATTAGCTGGTTTTAATGAAAATAAAGAAATTATTAAAGTAGAAAAGGCTAAATTTTCGGATATTTTCAGAGATATTGTTGCCATGCCTAAAACCATGAAACAGTTAGCTCCTGTTCAGTTTTTCTCTTGGATTGCTCTGTTCGGAATGTGGGTATTCACAACTCCTGCTGTAGCTCAACATGTTTATGGATTGGCAGTTACCGAAACGAAATCAGTTATTTTTCAGGATGCTCGAAATTGGGTGGGAATTATCTTCGGAGTTTATAATGGAGTAGCCATGATTTATGCACTATTTTTACCCGCTATAGCGCATAAAATTGGTCGTAAATTAACCCATAGTCTATCATTAACAGCTGGCGCAATTGGTTTATTATCAATTTATTTTATAACAAATCCTACAACATTAATTTACTCTATGATTGGTGTTGGTATGGCGTGGGGAAGTATTTTATCTATGCCTTATGCAATTTTAGCTCCTTCACTTCCTATTCGAAAGATGGGAATTTACATGGGAATTTTCAATATTTTCATTACAGTTCCACAAATTATAAATGGAATTTTTGGAGGAATGATTGTCAAACGGTTATTCGATTCACAGGCAATTTATGCAATTATAATGTCAGGTTGTTTTCTACTATTGGCAGCAATTAGTGTTTTATGGGTAGAAGATAAAATTAAAGATAATCAAAAACATATAAATGGGTTTTAAGAAAATAAGACTAAAGATCAAGCATTTCACACGTCAAATAATAAAATCATGAACAAATATCTACAAACTGACCCTTGGTGCATAGTCGAAGAGGGTTTTCATGTGAACAAACAGTTGGCATCCGAAAGTATTTTTAGTTTAGGGAATGGACATATCGGGCAACGTGCTAATTTTGAAGAGTATTATTCGGGCGAAACCATGCTCGGATCATATATTGCAGGTATTTATTATCCCGAAATGGCAGAGCGCGGCAATTGGAAAAATGGTTATTCCGATACAAATGACAGAATTATAAACGCTCCAAACTGGACAGGAATTAGTGTTCGACTAAACGATGACAGGTTGGATTTGGCAGAATGGGATGTGCAGAATTTCAAACGGGTGCTCAATATGCGCGAAGGTTTCCTGGAAAGAACTTTTGATGCGGTATCTTTTAAAGGTCATCGCATTCAGGTTTCGGTTAAAAGATTTCTAAGCATGGCCGAAAATGAAGTTGGAGCCATCAGCTATTCAGTAAAATCGCTGAATTATGAAGGTCGAATTTCATTTTTACCTTTAATTGATGGAGATGTAAGGAATCAATACACAAATTTTAACGAACAGTTTTGGAATGTATTGCAAACCAAAACACAGCAGGATGTTTCACATCTTTGGGCACAAACAAGGCGAATGGATTTTCAGGTTTGTGTGGCACTCACCTATGTTTTATACAAAAATAACGAACAGCTGAATGTAAATCCCACAAAGATTGAAAAGGAAAAAGTAGCTGGATTCAGTGTTGGTACCGATGTAAGAATTGGTGACACAGTTTGTTTGAATAAATATGTTGCAATTATCAATTCTCAAAATCATCCCAGCGAAGAACTTACCGAACGGGCTTGTTCCTTAGCTCGTGCAACCAAACAAAAAGGTTGGAATCAATTATTCGAAGAACATTCGGCTGTATGGGCAGAAAAGTGGCATCAATCTGATATTATAATCGATGGTGATTTGGAAGCACAACAAGCAATACGATTTAGCATTTTTCAACTCAATCAGACTTACAATGGCAATGATGCACGTCTGAATATCAGTCCTAAGGGGTTTACAGGTGAAAAATTTGCAGGTGCCACTCGTTGGGATACTGAAGCTATTTGTATACCATTTTTCTTATGCACTTCGCCCCAAAATGTTTCAAAAAACCTTTTATTATATCGCTATCGTCATTTACCCAAAGCCATTCAGAATGCCGAAAAATTAGGCTTTACCAATGGCGCAGCACTATTTCCATCATCCACATTTAATGGTGGTGAAAGTCATAATGAATGGGAATTGACATTTGAAGAAGTGCATAGAAATGGTATAATTGCCTATGCTATATATAATTATATTCAATATACCGGCGACCAAAATTATTTGATTGAATATGGTTTAAAAGTATTGATTGGAATTGCACGTTTTTGGTCTCAAAGGGTAAATGTATCTTCAGAGAAAAAGAAATATGTGATTCTTGGTGTTACCGGACCAAATATGTACGAAAACAATGTGAATAACAATTGGTTCACAAATTACATTGCTGTCTGGAGTCTTAAATATACAATCGAGTGTATCGAAAAAATAAAACAAAATAATTTTAGAGCTTACGAAGATCTTTCGCAAGAAATTCATTTTTCAAATGATGAAATTTTTCAGTGGAAAGATATTATTGAAAACATGTATTTTCCTGAAAATAAAAAACTGGGTGTATTTATGCAGCAAGATGGTTTATTGGATAAAACATTAACCTATGCTAAAGATATCCCGGAATCACAATTACCTATCATACAGCATTGGACATGGGATAGAATTCTTCGTTCTTCGTTAATAAAACAGGCTGATGTGGTACTGGGTTTGTACTTTTTCGAAGAGTATTTTGACAAAGAAACCATACGACGTAATCTGGAGTTTTACGAACCATTAACTGTTCACGAATCTTCATTGTCATCTTGCACTCACTCCATCATGTCATCTGCGGTAGGCGATAAGCAAAAAGCTTACGATTTGTATCTTCGCACCGCACGTCTTGATTTAGATGATTATAATAATGAAGTGGCTGATGGATTGCACATTACCAGTATGGCAGGAACATGGCTAACTATTGTACAAGGCTTTGGTGGAATGCGTGTGAAAGAAGGTAAACTTTATTTTAATCCACATATTCCCGAAAAATGGAATGCTTTTGCGTTCAATATTCTTTTCAGAGATAATCAACTCAACATCCGTGTTGAAAAACATAAAGCCATTATTTACAACATTAAAGGTGAGGGTATTGACATATATATTAATGAAAAAAAGGTTCATATTAAAGCTGAGAGCCAAAGCGAATTTTCTATTTGATCATATACATTTTTTTTATCAATGAAAAAATCCATATATATAATATTCACGATTTTATGTCTTTATACTCCAAGTTTAGTGGCCAAACCACAACCTTTGGTGCAACGCCTAGAACCTACAAATTGGTGGACAGATATGAAACAATCTGAATTGCAATTGATGTTTTACGGCGATGGGATTGCTGCAGCTGAGATTTCAGTAAATTATCCCGGCGTTAGTATTTCCGGCAAGAAACTTACAGATAATCAGAATTATGTATTTCTGTATCTGAACATTGCTAAAGAAACACTTCCCGGAAAATTGAAAATTGAAATTAAAAAAGGAAAGCAAAAGCAAATAATTAATTACGAATTGAAGCAAAGACGAAATGCTTCGGCCGCTCGAAAAAGTTTTACTGAGGCAGATGCAATTTATTTGCTTATGCCTGACCGCTTTGCAAATGGAAATACTGCCAACGATTCAATAAATGGTTATGTACAAGGCGTTAATCGGAATGTGTTGGGAGCACGTCATGGTGGTGATATTGATGGAATTATTTCAAAAATTCCCTATCTGGCGGATTTGGGAATTACTACATTGTGGACAACTCCACTTTTTGACAACAATGATACCAATTATTCTTATCATCATTACGCTTGTTCCGATTATTATAAAATAGATCCACGATTGGGGAAAAATGAAGACTATGCAAGACTTACGGAAACCTGCCATACCAATGGTTTAAAAATAATTATTGATGTGGTGCCAAATCATTGTGGTTCGTCACATTGGTGGATGAAAGATATGCCATCCAAAGACTGGCTAAATAACTGGGATATATATACTTCTTCAAATTACAGAATGACAGCATGGACCGATCCACATGCTTCAGAATCAGATAAATTTAGATTGACGCATGGATGGTTTGCACCTAATATGCCCGATTTGAATTTGCAAAATCCATTACTTTTCGATTATTTACGGCAAGTTTATACTTTTTGGATTGAAACTGCAAATATCGACGGAATGCGTGTTGACACTTATCCTTATAATGATTTGAAAACTGCAGCTCGTTTTTTACAATCTATAAAAAATGAATACCCAAACATGAACGTGGTGGGAGAGTGTTGGGTTAAAACTCCAGCCGAAATTGCTTATTATCAATCGGGAAATAATAACAAAGATGGTTTCGATTCAAAACTAACAAGTGTTATGGACTTTTGTCTGAAAGATGTTCTTTCTTCTTCGTTTAATGAAAACGAGAGTTGGGACGGTGGATTAGCAAGGTTTTATTCACATTTTGCTCAGGATTTTGTGTATCCAAACACAAATATGATTATGAATTTCATCGATAATCATGATATTGACCGATATGCCACATCTGTAAAAAACGATGTTCAAAAATATAAAATGGGATTGGCAATGCTACTTACAGCCCGTGGTTATCCACAAATTTATTATGGAACGGAAATTATGATGGACGGAATACCAGGTAATTATGAAGGACACCGATTCGATTTTCCAGGTGGATGGAGTACTGATAAGCACAATGCATATACAGTTGAAGGTAGAACAAAAACTGAAAATGATGTGTTTGATTATCTAAAATGTCTTTTAAACTACCGAAAAATTAATCCGGTTCTGCAAAATGGATTGATGAAACAGTTTATTCCTGAAAATGGAATCTATGTTTTTTTTCGATATAATAATTACAAAACGATAATGATTGTAGCCAATAATAAGCTGCAAAACAATGTAATAGAACTTAAACGTTTCTCCGAAAT
>JBMOHG010000197.1:0-5802 GCA_049317965.1 Paludibacter sp. | reverse complement strand
AAAAAATCATATCATTTTACGATGTCTATTTTTGCTTTTACCAACTTTTATTGTTGCACAAAGTAACAAAATAGTCATCACTGAATTTATGGCTGTAAACTCAAACGGCATTGTAGATGAAGATAATCAATTTTCCGATTGGTTAGAATTGTACAATAATACTGAAAATGCTATCGACCTGGCCGGTTGGTATTTGTCCGACAATGCTGCAAACCTGAAAGAATGGCAATTCCCATCCATTATTATTCCAAAAGGTGGTTATTTAGTTGTTTTTGCATCCGACAAAAATAGAACTGACCCAACCAAAAATCTCCATACCAACTTCAAACTCTCTGGTTCCGGTGAGTTTTTAGCTATTTCAGAACCCGATACTACAATTTCGTATTCATACAATCCATTCCCAACTCAAAGGCAGGATGTTTCTTACGGCATTTTTCAGGGACAACCGGTTTATTTTACAACAGCAACCCCCAGAGCCGATAATGTTGGGGGAACTTTGCCTTTTGCACCAAATTTTAGCAGCAAACGTGGTTTTTACAAAACAGCTTTTGATGTTACGCTTTCATTACCCGGAGGCGAAGGGCAAATTTATTACAGTACCAATGGCACTCGCCCATCGAAAACCACCGGAACACTTTACACCACTCCCATTCGTATTACAACAACAACTCCTCTGAGCGCTGTAACGGTAAATTCGGCAGGAATAAGCAGTGAGATTATTACCAATTCATATATTTTCATTGCAGATGTGCTAAATCAACCAACTGCTCCGGCAGGTTATCCAACCAATTGGAAAATGGTGGCAAGTACAACAGCAATTCCGACCGACTATCAAATGGATCCTGACATTTGTAATAGTAGTGATTATAAAAATTCAATGGAAACAGCTCTGACCTCCATTCCTACTATGAACATTGTTACAAATATAGGTTATCTGTTTTCGGATGCAAATAATGTTACAACCGGTGGAATTTACATTTATACCGGAAAACCAAACGGAACCGGAGTTGATTGGGTTCGTCCAACTTCGATAGAATATTACGATCCGACAACCCGTAAAGAATTTCAACTCAATTGTCAGCTAAAATTACATGGTGGTAATAGTCGTAATCCGGCAAATTCGGCCAAACATGGTTTTGAGTTGGTATTTAAGTCTACCTATGGTCCTTCAAAACTAAATTTTGATCTTTTTGATGAGAAAAAATCTGCAAAAGAATTTAATTCATTGATTTTACGTGGCGGCTACAATTATACTTGGAATCTTTTGAATAATGCCAATGCCAATCAACGTGTGGAAGCACAATACATACAAGATTCGTGGGCAAAAACTACTCAACTTGAAATGGGTCATTTGTCCGGTCATGAACGATTTGTGCATTTATATTTGAATGGCTTATACTGGGGGCTTTATAATATTTGTGAAGATTATTCTAATGATTATATGGATTCTTACCTGGTCGGCACTGAAAATGACTTTGATGTAATTAAAGAACAACAATATAATCCGGCAACTTATACCACGGCTGTTCCAACTGCTGGGAATTTTTTGGCATGGAAAGATTTTGTAGATCAGGTTCAAACCACCAATATTGCTAATAATACCAATTATCAAAAAGTGCAGGGGAAAAATGCTGATGGTACAATAAATCCAGCTTATGCTAAACTATTGGAAGTAGATAATTATATTGATTATATGCTGATTAACTATTATATTGGCAATCTCGACTGGGATAAAAATAACTGGACAGCAGCCCGAAATCGTGTATTGAATGATACCGGTTTTCGCTATTTTTGCTGGGATGCCGAAACAACCATGACTACAATTGGAACTAATATTGTAAAAAATTCTATGACATCAACCAATCCATCCAATTTCATGCAGTATTTAGTCAAAAATATTGATTTCAAAATGCAATTAGCTGACCGTATTCAAAAACACATGATTAATACAGGTGGTGCTCTCACTCCTACCGGTACAGCTGCCCGTTATACTAAACTTGCAAGTGAAATTGATCTGCCAATTATTGCAGAATCGGCACGCTGGGGTGATTGCAGTGGCACATTGTACGCCAAAAACACACATTGGATACCACGCAAAAATGCTTTGTTGAATTCATATTTTCCTTTCAGAACTGATACTGTTATTAAACAATTGCGTACAGCAGGATTTTTCCCAACTGTAAATGCTCCTACTTTTACTCATTATGGTGGTTCAATTAGCTCTGCAATAAATTTGGCAATGACTACCAATACAGGAACAATTTATTATACTACCGACGGTACTGACCCACGAACTTCAATAACAGGAGCCGTGGCGAGTTCGGCAAAAACATATTCCAACGCAGTCAATATTGGTAGCAGTATTACTGTAAGAGCTCGTGTAAAAACAAGTACCGAATGGTCGGCAATTACCGAAGCTACTTTTGTATATACCGACCCAAATGCTGTTCAAACGCCGCTGGCAGAGCAATTAGCATGCTCCAATTTCCCAAATCCATTCGGCGAATCGACGCAAATACAGTTGACATTACCTTATGCGGGTGATTTACAGCTTGATATTTATAGCTTTGATAGCCGACTAGTGAAACAATTATTTAAAGGAAAAGCACTTAGTGGTATTAATCGGTTTGATTGGAATACAGAAAAAACAGAAACCGGAGTCTATATTTGCCGCATCACTTACGGTGGAGAAAGCACTTATATGAAGTTGGTGAAGAAATAAAATTCAATATGAGAATAAAAAACTCCGAAAGCAAAATTACTTTCGGAGTTTTCAGTTTTTTAGAGTATTATTTTACAATAACTAACGCCTGGTTATTTGATAAACTTGAGATTAGAGTGGTAACCATTTGATACCTATTGATGCAAAACCTGTAGCTTTAGCCGGAGTTTGAGTTTCGGCAGCAGTACCTTTTGTAAATGGAAATGATGAGTAACTACCCGTTGAAGCACTTTCAGTTAGCTCCATACACACTTTATATGCACCATTTGCTACAACTTTGCCACTCGTATCTGTCCCATTCCATACAGCTGTTACAATTCCATGATTATTGCGGGTAGCACCTGTTTTTGCATCGGTGATATTTCCTTTTGATGAACTAATCCACTTTGTCAAGTGTGATTTACGTTGTGATGCATTAACCAACAATGATTTAACGAATACACCTGAACTGTTTTCCACCCATATTGCAACAATGTTGCTGGGTGCATATTGTCCATTCGTGGTGGTAGTGAGTGTCGAAACGGTTAGTCCGGGAGATGTTGAACTGGTATCTGCAGGTGGATTTGTTGTTGTACAACTAATTGATAATGCTAGAATTGTGCTCATTATAAATAAATTGAGCTTAAACGATTTTACTTTGATTGTCATAATTAAATGTATTGATTATAAATTTGTATTATTAACGACAGCATCTTTCAAAAGTTGCCCAAAACAAATTTGAATTTCATATAATTAACTATAATTAAAACCTGACTGTACTAAATAATGCCATTCTAAATGGTTTCCATGTAGAAATATATTTTTTCACAAAAGCGTCTTCCTTTTGAAGATCATTTGTCAAATTATCAATGCTAATTTGCAATTCAGCGATTCTTTTATTTAAGTCTGCATTATCAGCATTTAAAAATCGTATGGTATTATTTACGTTATCAATATATTGATGTACAGATGATAAAAAACCCAAAATCTGTTCATCCGGTAAGCTTGTTTTTTGGAATTGTTTATTCTTTTGAAGCACATAATTGTTATAAACTTCTATTGCTTTATTAAACATTTCCACGGAATAATTGAATTTTTCGGAAACAATTATTTGCTGATTATAGGCAACTCTATTTCGAATTAAAGCAGTCGTCACACCGCATTTTTTAATTCTTCGATTTTCATTCACCGCTTTAACTAATTGACTTAGTGATGAAAGAGCTTGAATAGAATCGTTATAATTGAAATTGGATGCAATTTTCAATTTTTCAAAATTACCATCTTCAAAATCTTTATGTGTGATGGGATTGGATAGAAATTGCCAAATTGGATCGAAAGGAATATGTGTTTTAATAAATTCGCTGGGCGAAATCAAAAAATATTGATCATTAAATTCTTGTTTGTATTTTCCATTTTCGAGATGACCGGCCGCCCATGTTACATCGATGTTGTAGAACTTATTATCTATTTTAATGGCATTCCATGCATGACCAATAACATCTACTTTGCCATTTTGGGAGGTATAACCCGAAATCACATAAGTCTGTAATCCAACCGATTGACAACAAGCGTGAAATAATTCGGAGTAATGCTGACAAACTCCCTGACGATTATTCAAAACTTCGTTCAAGATTTCCTGCGTGTTAACATAAACCTTGTTCGAATTGAGTTGCTTCAAATCATATCTAATATTCTGCGTTATCCAATAATAAATAGCACGGGCTTTATCAGTTGGCGTAGTAAGGTTTTGAGCCAAATATTGTCCAATTTCAATTGGCGTTTTTAGTTTTGATGGTACGGTTTTCGATTGGTTATCAATTTTGGAATAGTCAATACCAAAAACCAAAGAGATTTTTGCAATCAGAAAAAATAACAGAAAAAATTGTTTCATTGTAAACAGTTTTATAAATCGAAAGAAAAAGCGTATTCACCATAAATAATTTAGGATGTAATACGCTTTTTAAAATGTTCCTCGATTGATTTTAGATTTAATCAGGAAATTCCATTAAATATGCTTTTATAAATGCATCAATATCACCGTCCATAACTGCCTGAACATTTGATGTTTGGTAATTGGTGCGATGATCTTTTACCCTTCGGTCGTCGAAAACATAACTGCGAATTTGAGAACCCCATTCAATTTTTTTCTTTCCTGCTTCAACTTTTGCAGTTTCGGCACGGCGTTTTTCCAGTTCCAATTCGTACAATTGAGACTTTAAAAGTCTGATTGCATTGTCTTTGTTTCCAAACTGCGAACGGCTTTCGGTATTTTCAATTACAATTTCATCCATCAGATTTGTAACCGGATTTTTGAACTTGTAATGACAGCGAACACCAGTTTCAACCTTATTTACATTTTGTCCACCAGCTCCCGAAGAACGGAATGTATCCCATGTTAAGTTGGCCGGATTTATTTCTATTTCGATAGTATCATCAACCAACGGAACAACATAAACCGAAGTAAATGAGGTCATTCGTTTACCTTGTGCATTGAATGGAGATACCCGAACCAAGCGATGAACACCGTTTTCGCTTTTTAAATAACCATAAGCCATTTCTCCTTCAATTTGCATGGTCACGGTTTTAATACCGGCCTCTTCGCCTTCCTGAAGGTTAGTTATTTCGCATTTATAGCCTTGACGTTCACACCATCGCTGATACATTCGGAAAAGCATTTGTGCCCAATCTTGTGCTTCGGTTCCACCAGCACCACCTACAATTTTGATTACTGCACCAAATTTGTCCTCTTCGTGCGAGAGCATATTTTTCATTTCCAGGGTCTCAATCAACTCAAGGGCATGTCGGTAGGCTTCGTCAACTTCCTCTTCGGTGGTAACTTCTTCACGAAAAAAATCGTAAGTCAATTGAAGTTCATCGGTAGCAGTCTTTACTGCATTGTATCCTGTAACCCAGTTTTTCAACTCTTTTACTTTTCGCATTTGCGCTTCAGCAGCTTTTGCATCGTCCCAAAAATTTGGAACCTGCGTGCGCAAATCCTCTTCTTCTATCTGTATTAGCTTTGTGTCAACGTCAAAGATACCTCCTCAACGCATCCTCGCGCTCCAACACATTTTTCAGTTGGTCTATTGTTATCATTCTTT
>JBMOHG010000196.1:0-5860 GCA_049317965.1 Paludibacter sp. | reverse complement strand
CCCCAGCCTACATCCAGAAAATCGAGATTTGGAATTTTGGCAAAACTTGCCGCCATACGATGTGGATCCGGTCCACAATAGTGAATACCATACGGACGTTGACTGCTCCAGGCAATGTCATAAGGCAACAAAAAATCTTCGTAATCTTCAGCCGAAATCATAGTGTGCGAACATTGAGAATGCAACAATACCGGCTTTTGTAAATGATGTACAACGCGATTTACCGACACGGATGTAGATCCGGTTTCGGTGTGTAGATACGATGTGAATTTCGCAATCACCGATGCTATCGAAGCAAAATAGGTTTTCACTTCGTCGGGAGTCATCATCATATCCATAAAAATACTTTCGCCACGCAAGTCCATAGCAATGTTCAGAATACCGCCCCAATTAATATCACCGGTAATGTGTCCGTATTTCGATTTTAATGCATCTGCCAGTGACAAGACCTGTTTGAAAGCTAATGAGCTAAAAGCATCCTCAACATTTACATTCTCCAACTCCTTGTGAGCCGGTATTACTTGTGGTGGATGATTTTCGAAGTAATTCACCTGGCAACCCATCATTTCCGAAAGCAGGTAACCGGCCGCCAAATGCACAGCACCAATTTCCGGACGGGGTTCGTTGCGATGTTGTCCCAGTCCGTACTTTCCCCAGCGGTCGTAAAGCACTTTTTCTTTTTTTTGCTCCACTTCCACCCGCTTTAGAGGATGATAAAAAAAGTCGCGGTCGAAGGTGATTCCTTCATTTTTGTGCCACCATTCGGGCAACAAAACAATGTCAACAGGCAAAATTGAATTGCCAAGTAAGGGATTGTGATTGAAAAACATATTTATTTGTATTGTACTATAATTTCCTCTTTTCCATCAATCAACAATCGGTAATTGTTTCCTTCGAGCTTCTCAATGATTCCTTTGCTGGCATTGGGTTTCGATTTACTGCTGAAAGTCAGGTAACCATTGCCTTCGGTGGCAGTGATTTTGATGGTTTTTTCGTTCATAAAGAGTTTTATTTCTCCATGAGGTGTTGGCACAACTCCTTCCATCCATTTCAGTCCACCAAGGTTTGGCATAATGGCAAATTCGCTGTAACCCGCTTTCACAGGTTGTACGCCAAGGTAGTATTTCCCCAACAAATAAATGGGACTGGCTCCCCAGGCGTGGCAAAGACTTTTTCCATAAGGGCGACCGTACATAGCCAAATGTTGAGCACCTTTGTCCGTTGGATTGTATTTTTCCCAAAACGAAGTTGCTCCTTCGCGAATCATGCCACCCCAGTAATCTTTCATTTCTTTCATCACCATTTTTTGTTCGCCCATTGCACACAAAGCCTCAAGCTCGTAAAAGCGCATGTAAGGCGTTGATATTTTCATTATTGAATCGTTCATCAACACCGATTTTTTGATGAGTTGTTGCTTTTCGGGCGACAAATAATTGAAGAACACCGCAAACATATTGGAATAGCGGGTTATTTGCGATTGTTGCATTCCGTTGAGGCGGTTATGTACCAATGCTTTCTTTGTTTCATTCCAAAATGCTGGTTCCAGTTTGCTGCGCAATGCAGTTGCAAGTCCATCGTATTTAGTTTTATCTGCGTTATTCTTTGCTAAGTCAGCACAAAGCGCCATTGTTTCTAAGCTTTTGCAAAACAAAACTTGCTCATACGATAATTCACCATGTTTGTCCATGTAGCCATCGGCCCAATCCACAAATACCCAATCGCCGGTTTGACCTTCCACCATACCATTTTTGTTGGTACGCCCGAGCACATAATCCATCATGCTTTGCATACGTGGATATACTTGTTGTATAAAATGTGTGTCGCCGGTGAATTTATAATAGTCGTAAATGGAGAGAAACCAATAGAAAGTATAGTCCATTATGGTGTTGGTGTGGCTTGTTACCGGATCTTTACCGCGTAACAGCCATATAGTATTTTGAACAGTTTGCGCATCGAAAAACAAGTAATAATTCATCAGATAACTTTGATAAGCATCACCACTCCATGTCCAGCGATCGCGTTTGATACCGTCGATAAAGAACTCACGGGTGGTGAGTTGCATGGTATAAGCACCTATGTTCCACATTTGGTTTACTTCTTCGTCGTTGCAACGGAACGAACCTCGCTGTATTTCGGGCTTATACTCGTAAAGCAAGTTCACTTCCTTGTAATCCACACCATCATCTTTGGTGATAAACACGTAGCGGAAGGCTTTGCTATTGCCCAATGTATAGAAATGGGAGGATGGGGTTGTCACCGCCAGCGCTTCGTCGGTCACCAAATTTCCATTTACAGTAAGGCTATCCCGCGTTTCGCAAAATCGTTTATCCAATGCTTCTTCGCGACTTTCTCCATAATAGATATTTACTTTCCCTTTGCCTGAAAGCAAATGAAAACGAAGGTAACCAAATGTTTCCTTGCCAAAATCCACCAGTTCGCCGCTTTGAATTAGTTCGCTTTTCACAGGGTTAAGTGGTTCAGTAGTCAGTTTATATTTCGATGGAGCAGCGTCAGATGTAGTAAAATTGTCAGATGTAGCCGCATCCATATAAATGGTAGCCGAAGTGTCGCTGGCTTTCCCACTTTCGTCAATCCATTCTTTATCTTCGTAAGTAACTTTCCAGCTTGCGTCTGTTTTTACGGTTTTGCCATTTACAAAAATAGCTGGTGGTGTAGTCTGATTCCATACTTTTATATTCAAACTGTGCTTTCCGGCAGGAATCATAAACTTCTTGGGCATTCCAAACTGAAGTTTTCCATCCAGCTTGATGTTGAATTTGCCTTCAACGGCAATTTCAATTTCTTCAGGAGCGGCTAAATCAATCTTTTTACTGAATTCCACTAAGACATAGTGACTGTCCATTTTCCAGAAATGCGGAAAAAAGGCACCACGCTCTGTGCGATGGTTGTTCATCTGGTTGCCCAACCAAATTTCATAATCGCCCGGATACCAAATCCACGACTGAGCATGAGAAAGCAGCGAAATTACTGCAAATGAAAGTAGAAAAAATGTGCGTTTCATATTCTATTGTATAAGATTAAACTCTGCCAAAATATCAGCTATTTTTACCGGAATGCCTATTTGTAACGATCTATCCATTGCTTGTAATAAGGCGACAGTTCCGATACCTTCTATCAAATTTGGGTATGCATCAAAACCTTGTTCTATGCTATCGGCAAAATACTCCAGATAATTCTGGTATTCACCTGCATGATGACTTTGACCTTCGAAACGAAAATAATGAGCAGCAGTAACATCGCCCCAGGTAATTATTTTCTCTTCGCCATTCTTTGAAGTTATTGCATACCGCAACTCATGATAATCGGCTTGACTTGCACCGGCAGACCCCCTTAATATGCAACTCATTTCACTATCGCGCTGCGACGGTTGGGTCGGAGAAGTGTAAACACCACTCACGCGAGCAATTCTACCATCAGTTGCTTTAAAAATAAAGTGCATACAATCCTCATTTTTCAGTCCGGCAGTTTTACCATTACTGCTTATCATACCATAACCCATCACTTCTTGAATGTTGGGCAAATACCATCTGATAAAATCGACAGGATGACTTAATCCGCCATATAACCATTTAAATGATCGTTGCAATGACCAATCTTTTGCCAAAAACCAACGATGATCGGCATTATAATGAGCTTCAATTGTAATCAAATCTCCAATCTCACCAGCCTCAAAATCGGCTCTTTGTCGTTTAGCCGGTTCAAAAAAACGCGAACTCTGACCAATAAATACTTTTTTGCCTGATTGCTCACTTATTTCCAACAATTCTTTTGCTTTCGAAAGATCATCAATAAATGGTTTTGTGCAAACCACATGCTTTCCATGAAGCAAAGCTTGTTTCACGTGTTCGGCATGAAGATGATCAGGGGTGTAAATGGCAATAATATCAATCTCGGAATCATTTAATAAATCATCATAATTCAGAGTATATGAATGAAAATCAAATTCCTTTGCGCGTTTTTTACAAAGTTCTTCATTTCTGTCACACACTTTTACTAAGTCTAGTTTAGGGCTCAGTAAAGCTGCCGACATGGTGCTTCGCCCCTCTCCGAGACCAAGTATTGCTATTTTCAACATGTTATTTGTTTTTTAAATATTGAAATGAAGGAGTTAAACCGGCATTTCTCTTTATCGTATCATTCACGAGTGGTCCATTATTGTCCCAAACATTTCCCGGACCGTTGGCATTTTGCAAATACTTCTCACTTTCAGTCCAGTTTGTTGTTACCCTAATGTACGATGAGCCTTCATCTGTATACAAATAAAACCAATGATTTGGATCGTGTACATAAGTCGGATGATAAATATCAAAAATGTAATTTTGCGAGATAACCGTTCCCGGTTGTGCTCCTAAAGTATATATACCAGCTACATCATAAACATGTTTGGCATAATGTTGAATTTTATTTCTAAAAACAAGATTATCCTTCATACAATTCACATCTCGATTCCAGCCCCAGCCTAAACTTATACCCGTATAAGAAACATCATTAATTTCATTATTAATAATTCTCACATCGTGCACATAACCCGCTCCTATTGCTACACAACCCCAATCTTCATTTGCAATATCAGTGAAAAGATTATTGACGATAGTTTGATCTGAACATACAACGCGTGAATCGGATGGATTATATGATAAATGTGTTTCATAAGATGCCGGCGAAAAGCTACCGGTAATTAAACCATTTCCAGCAATATCTCTGAAGATACAACCTTCAACGATTATACTTTTTGCGGCAAATTCTAAATCAAGACCTGTTGAGCCAAGATGTTCAAAGCGACAGTCCTTAAAAGATATTACAGAAGCTCCTGATACTTTTACCGCTGCTGCTGGTCGTCCTAACCAACCTTGATTATCTAACTTATAATTATCTACACGGTCGATTGAAGGGCGAAGTTTATAGCCTTCGGTAAGATACATTCCTGACTGCAGTGGCACATGTCCTTTTTCCGCAGGACGCATCCATGTAGAATAATTGAAAGAAATATTTTTGAAAATAATATTTTCAACAGGGTGGTCAATGGTTCCTTCAACTTGTACCAATGTTTCGATGGCAGGTGCAACTATTTCGACTTTGTTGGTACTTTCACAAACAAACGGATAATAATAAAGTTTGTGAGTTTTTATATCGTGATACCATTCTCCAGGCTGATCGAGCAATTCCATAGCATTGGTCAGGTAAAATGGTGAATTTACACCTTCGCCAATCATTGGTTGTGGCCATGGACGTTCAAATTGCAACTTACTTTCCGGATTATGAAAAGTCAATGCTGCCGAATCGCCATGAATTTGGATTGATTTAATGCGTAAAAACGACACTGCCCACATCTGATGCAGTACCATTTCGGCATAAGGCGATTTCAAAATACTTTTTACCGCTTTAGCAGGAACCCACAACACTTGATTTATTTTATCGTTGCGGATAATGCGATACATTTTCTCGAAATCTGCCACATCACGGGCACGAACAGCTTTTTTGCCATTCACCCAAAGCTGACGGAAATCGAGTGGGCGACCATTGAAGTCTGGGGCATCTGCCACAAATAACCTTCCTGATTTCTTCCAGTTTGTTATTTTTACACCACCGCTTAATACCACTTTCTCTCCTGCAGCACCACAAATCGTGGTGGGTGATAGTGATGTTCCACTATCTTCCGGACGAACAAAAACTGGTTCGTATTGCTCATAAATTCCACCTTTCAGAATAATTTGAATTCCATTTTCAAATCCTACAACTTTCATTCGACGCATCTCTCGCGCCTGACGCAGTGCAGCTGACAGAGTTGCTTTTGGTGCTGCTGCAGAACCATCATTGGTATCTTTTCCCGAGGGAGAAA
>JBMOHG010000195.1:0-5946 GCA_049317965.1 Paludibacter sp. | reverse complement strand
ATATAACGCATCATCTCAGTTTCGCTGTGGTATTTGCTAAAAACTTCGTTGGTTAAAAAAACAGATTTTCGTTCATAGATTTCATCAAAGGAAATCAAATCTTCATATTCCTCGTCACTTTCAGCGTAAACAGATTCGGAATTAGCTGCTGATGCAAAAATTTCAATTAAAGTATTTACATCGTCGATATCAGTAGTTTCATCAATGCTAATTCCAATTTCACCTGTATCGAAATAATTAAAATTGACTTCATATTCCAATGCAATGGTTTTCAATTCATCGATTGAAACTTCATCCGGTAAGCTGATTTTAAGTGTATCGAAGAAGTTTTCATTTTCTTGCGAAAAGCCGTAAACAGGTAAAATCTCGTTTATATAAGTGGCAATTGCATGAATTCTTTGTGCAATATTTTTAATTCCTTCCGCACCATGATAAACAGTATAAAATCCAGCCATGGAAGCCAATAAAGCTTGTGCTGTACAAATATTCGAAGTCGCCTTTTCGCGTTTTATATGTTGTTCACGGGTTTGCAAAGCCATTCGCAAAGCGGTTTTTCCATTTACATCTTTGCTTATGCCGATTATACGTCCCGGCATGTCGCGTTTAAATTCGTCGCGTGTAGCAAAATATGCAGCTGAAGGACCACCAAATCCCATTGGAATTCCCCAGCGTTGAGTAGAACCAAAAGCAATATCTGCGCCCCATTCTCCGGGTGGTGTTAGCAAAGCCAGACTTAATAAATCGGCACCTACAGCCACTTTACAACCTACATTATGGGCATTAACAATAAATTCCTGATAATCTTCGATACTGCCATTTGAATTTGGAAATTGTACTATTGCTCCAAAAAAATTATTATCAAATCGGAAAGTAGAATAATCGGTAATTTCCATTTTAATCCCTTGAGCGGCAGCACGAGTGTGCAAAACAGCCAGCGTTTGAGGAAATACATTTTCATCAACAAAAAGAACATTTGCATTGGCTTTTACCTGTTCACGACTTCGCAAATTGAACATCATTGTTGCAGCTTCAGCAGCCGCAGTAGATTCGTCAAGTAAGGAAGCATTGGCAAGTGGGAGACCGGTAAAATCGCATACTGCTGTTTGAAAGTTCAAAAGTGCTTCTAATCGACCTTGCGATATTTCAGCCTGATATGGAGTGTATGAAGTGTACCAGGATGGGTTTTCGAAAACATTGCGCTGAATTACTGCCGGCGTGCAGGTATCATACCAGCCCTGACCAATATAGGAAGTGAAAAGTTTATTTTTAGAAGCAATTTCTGCAATATGTTCGGCATATTGCCGCTCTGTTAATGCTTCAGGCAGGTCAATTGATACATCCAATCGAATATTTGATGGAATTGTTTGAGAAATTAATTCTTCCAGATGATTCACACCAATTACTTGAAGCATTAAGGCTTCATCTTGTTCCGAAATGCCAATATGGCGGGCTTGTAGCAAGTCTTTCATGATGAGATATGTTTCGTTATTTTTTGCACCAAAAGTACTTTATTCTTTTGAAAAAACGGGAAAAACAGAGGAAAAGATTTCAACAAAAATCCACATATTCAGGTCAGTTTCAACTTGAAACTTTTTGCCGGAAATACTTTTAAATAGTAGATAAAAACAACAAAATATTATCAGTTTTTTAAACCATATTGATTTAAAATTGTTTTTGTTGCATAAATATAGAATCCAAATATAAAAATCATGCTGCGCGACATACGAAAACAATACATTTGTTCAACTTTGGAAGAAGAAAACGTTCTAACAAATCCGTTCGATCAATTTCATGTCTGGATGCGTGAAGCAATTGACAGTGAACAATTAGAACCTACAGCAATGGTGCTTTCAACTGTTGATGAAAATTTACAACCGCATTCAAGAGTCGTTTTATTGAAAGAATTATCGACTGATGGGTTTATATTTTATACAAATTACGAAGGGCACAAAGCACATCAAATAGCTCAAAACAATTCAGTTTCTTTGTTGTTTTTTTGGCCAAATCTGGAAAGGCAGGTTCGTATTGTTGGGAAAGTTGAAAAAGTAGATGAAAAAGTTTCGAGCGATTATTTTCATTCACGACCACTTGATAGTCAATTAGGTGCATGGGCTTCGTCACAAAGTCAAACAATTCCAAATCATGAATTTTTGGACCAACAGTTTCAATTGTTTCAGGAAAAATTTGGAAACACAGTGCCAAAACCTCCACATTGGGGCGGATATGTTGTAAAACCGAGCTCTATTGAATTTTGGCAAGGTCGTCCAAATCGGTTACACGACCGTTTGTTATTTTCGATGGAAAATGCTGAATGGAAAATTACCAGACTGGCTCCATAACTTAAAATTGTAAACGGTAACCGCAGCCATTTTTCCAATCGCTACAACCATAAGCTGCATTCCCTTTTATCAGTTTACCTTTTCCACAAATTGGGCAAGTTGTACCAATAAGATTATCTTCTGTAGCTTTCGCCGGGAGTGTAGGTTTTTGCAAACTGACCTCTCCTACCCTACGATTATCGCTTTTTACATTAAAAACGATCTGAGTTACCATCGCTTTTAGTTCATCCAAAAAATCTTTGGCCGCATACTCACCACGCTCAACCTGACGGAGTTTTTTCTCCCAAAGTCCTGTCAATTCAGCCGATTTTAGCAAATCTTCCTGAATTACCTGAATCAATTCCACACCGGTATTTGTAGCAATCAAATTCTTCTTTTCCTTACGGATATATTCGCGTTTGAATAGCGTTTCAATTATGGATGCACGTGTAGAAGGGCGGCCAATGCCGTTTTCTTTAAGTGCATCGCGCAATTCATCATTATCCACAAGTTTACCTGCTGTTTCCATTGCACGTAGCAAAGTAGCCTCTGTATGTGGTTTGGGTGGCGAAGTCCATTTCTCAGCTAAAGTTGGTTCGTGGGGTCCACTTTCACCTTTTTCGAACAATGGAAGTGTTTTTTCATCTTCATCATCGCCATCTTTTTCATCCGAAGTGTTTTTTGCAAAAACTACTCTCCAGCCTTGTTCCAGAATTTGTTTTCCATTCACCTTAAATTCAACACTTTCTACTTCACCTAAAACCGTTGTGGTGGAAATTTTACATTCGGGATAAAAATTGGCAATAAACCGTCGAGCCACCAAATCGAAAACCGCTTTTTCCGTATCGGTAAGTGCTGTAGGGTGAACACCCGTTGGAATAATCGCATGGTGATCGGTCACCTTTTTATTGTCGAAAACTTTTTTTGATTTGGGAAGTTTGCCTTCATCCAATAATGGTTTGGTAAGCAATTCATAATCTTTAATTCCTTTCAGAATTTCAGGAACTTTGGGATAAATATCATCTGTCAGATAAGTGGTATCAACGCGTGGGTATGTTGTAACTTTCTTTTCGTAGAGATTTTGTATAATTTTCAGCGTTTCGTCGGCCGAATAGCCAAACTTCTTATTGCATTCTACTTGCAACGATGTGAGGTCGAACAAGCGTGGTGCTGATTCAGTTCCTTTTTTGGTGGTAATATCTGTCACTACAAAATCTGCTGTCCGCACAGTTTGAAGAAAATTTGCACCTTCTTCAGCACTCGAAAACCGCCCACTTGAAGCAGAAAAAATAGTTTCACGATAAATGGTTTTAAGTTCCCAGTACGCTTCAGGCTTGAAATTTTCAATTTCCAATTGTCTATTTACTATCAACGCTAAAGTTGGAGTTTGCACCCTACCAATTGAAAGTACTTGTCTGTTTTTTCCATATTTCAGCGTATAAAGCCGCGTAGCATTCATTCCCAACAGCCAATCGCCAATGGCGCGCGAGAGTCCAGCTTCATAAAGCGTTTGATACTTACTTTGATCTTTCAGTTTGGTAAAACCTTCACGAATAGCTTCTTCGGTAAGCGACGAAATCCATAACCGTTTTACAGGACATTTACACAACGCTTTTTGCATTACCCAACGTTGAATCAATTCACCTTCCTGTCCCGCATCACCACAATTTACAACTTCATCAGCATTTGCCATCAAAGTTTCAATAACCTTAAATTGCTTTTGAATTCCGCCGTCGTTCATTACTTTTATACCAAAACGTGTCGGAATCATAGGCAAATGACTCAATGCCCAGGGTTTCCATTCCGGAAAGTATTCATGAGGTTCGAGCAAGCCGCACAGGTGACCAAAAGTCCATGTAACCTGATAGCCATTACCCTCAATATAACCTTCTTTACGGGTTTTAGCACCAAGTACTTCCGCAATATCACGTGCCACACTGGGCTTTTCGGCAATGCAAACAATCATCTTTTTCTGTTATCTGTAAACGTTGGTTTTATACAAATCTTTATGCAAATGTACTGAAATTCTTTCATTCGGCATCTCCAAAAATTATCAACATGTTTATTTTGCTTGAAGCGCTAAACACTATGTTCGTATTTTTCATTTCAATTTCAGATAATTGAATATTGAAAATTACTTTCAAAAAAAAATCAATTTGATTAAAAAAAATATGATTATAGAAACAATCGATTGAATATATTGTAACGGCATCTGCTAAAATTGTTTTATCTTTGCAGTCTCAAATTCGCAGAAAAAATTTAGTTGATTAATTAATAGTTTTAAGGTATTTTACATAAAAAAGAATTCAGATAAATGTTTCAAAATCAAACTATCGCAAAAGATATTTATTACGTTGGCGTGAATGATCGCCAAAAACACAAATTTGAAAATATGATACCTCTTCCTCATGGGGTATCGTATAATTCATATCTGATTGTAGACGAAAAAGTGGCTTTGATTGACACGGTTGATATTGCTTTCGGAGATGTTTTTATTGATAAAATTCAAGCTCAATTGCAAGGTCGTCCAATTGATTATTTGATTATAAATCACATGGAGCCAGACCATTCCGGCTCAATCAGACTTATGAGAAAGTATTACCCCGAAATGATTATTGTGGGTAATTCTAAAACTCTGAGCATGGTTGAAGGTTTTTATGGTGTGGATGATAAAATTTTGGAAATTAAGGACGAAGAAGTCCTTTCATTAGGATCACATAAATTGCAGTTTCACCTTACACCTATGGTACATTGGCCCGAAACCATGATGACCTACGATCAAACCGAGAAAGTCCTATTCTCCGGGGATGCATTTGGGGCATTTGGCACTTTGGATGGTGCTGTAATGGATACCGACATGAATGTAAGTAAGTACTGGGACGAAATGGGCCGATATTATGCCAATATTGTGGGTAAATATGGTGCTGCAGTTCAAAAAGCATTGAAGAAACTTACTCCGGTTCCATTCGAGATTATTTGTAGCACACATGGCCCTGTTTGGAAAGAAAATATTGTAGAAGTAATTGATTTATACGATCAGTTTAGCCGTTATCAGGGTAAAGAAGGTGTGGTAATTATTTACGGTTCGATGTATGGATTTACCGAATTAATGGCCGAAACCGTTGCACAAGGCGTTGCACAGGCAGGAATTAAAGACATCGTGATTCATAATGTTTCAAAAACAGATTCATCATATATTTTACTTGATGTTTTCAAATACAAAGGATTAGTGGTTGGAAGTCCAACATATAGTAACGAATTGTATCCTGAAGTAGAATCGATATTACGCAAAATTGAAATTCGTGGTGTTAAGAAACGCGTATTTGGTTATTTTGGATCGTTCACCTGGGCTGGAGCTTCTGTACTTCGCTTAAAAACTTTTGCTGAAACAATGAAATGGACTACTGCCGAAATATCAGTGGAAGAAAAACAAGGATTGAAATCGGATAAATATCAGGCATGTTTAGAATTAGGTCATCAAATTGCAGAACTTGTCAGAATACCAGAAGAAGATACTAAACATTGTGGATAAAGGCCCCTAAATCCTGACCTCTTCCGTCCGCCATTTGGCGGACACCTTCTCCAAATAGAGAAGGAAAAAGGATTTTTTTAGTTTTAGGGGGACTTG
>JBMOHG010000194.1:0-5954 GCA_049317965.1 Paludibacter sp. | reverse complement strand
GATTATTTTAAAATAAAACCAATCAAATTCGAGTTTTAGAGAATAAAAAAATACATTTTGCTTAAAAAACCGTTCAAATATACAGTTTTTTGTTCAAATGACGTTAAAATAGCTAAGAAAATATTATTTTTGTCGAAAAATACAGCAAATTATGGCGAAGAAAGCAAAACCGAAGATTATAAAGGTAAAATCATTGCGCAAACATCGACATTTACTAACTCTAAATGATGAAGAAAATAAAGCTTTAATGCGTTATATTGCAAAATATAAAGTAAAAAACAAAACACGATTTATACGTGAAACTTTAATGTTGGCAATAATTCGAAAATTTGAAGATGACCATCCCACATTATTTGATTAATAGTTTTATTATTGTACTTTCAACCTGATTAAACTTCACGAATTATGGAATATTTATTGGTACTATTTGCTTTGGTAGTTGGATTTTTGGTAGCTACATTTATTTCTTCCAGAAAGCAATTAGTTATAAAACAGGCATCAGAATTAAATGAAAAAGCTTTATTAGCTGCACAAGCTGAGTTGGAGACTCAAAAATCTGTAGCTCAAGAAACATTAAGATTAAAAACAGAAGAATTTGAACGCATTCAATTAGAATTAACTAAACAAATTGAAATTTCAAATACACGTGGCATAGAAGTTGCTACATTAAAAACGCTTAACGAAAATGTTTCAGAGAAACTTAATAATCAAAAAGCCGAGATTGAAAATCTACAGAAGCGTTTAACATCTGAATTTGAGAATATTGCAACTAAAATTCTAAAAGAACGTTCGGATGAGTTTTCGCTTTCGAATCACAAAAGTTTAAGTGAGATTTTAAACCCACTAAAAGAAAAAATTCTGCTTTTCGAGAAAAAAGTTGACGATACCTATGATAAAGAATTGCGCGATAAAATTAGTTTACGTGAAGAAGTGCGAAAACTCACCGAGTTAAATACCCGTATCAGTCAGGAAGCTAATAATTTGACACAGGCGCTGAAAGGTGATGTAAAGAAGCAGGGAAATTGGGGTGAGGTAATTTTAGAGCGGGTTTTGGAACGTTCGGGATTAACAAGGGGACAAGAGTTTGAGCGCGAAGTCGTGGTTGAAAGTGTTGATTATAACGTTCAACGCCCGGACGTAATTATTCATTTACCAGATAACAAACACATTATTATAGATTCAAAAGTATCGTTGGTAGCTTATGAGCGATTTATATCGTCGGAAACAGAAGAAGATAGGATTTTACATTTAAAAGGGCATGTGAATTCACTTAGAAATCATGTAAAATTACTGAGTGAAAAAAACTATCAGAATGCCCAAAACATTAATACCCCGGATTTTGTATTGATGTTTTTGCCAATTGAAGCTTCATTTTCGGTGGCAGTACAAGGTGACAGTGAAATATTTTCGTATGCATGGGAACGTAAAATTGTAATTGTAAGTCCAACTACTTTATTGGCAACATTACGAACAATATCTTCTATTTGGAAACAAGAGAATCAAACAAAAAATGCTCAGGAAATTGCCAGATTAAGTGGTGCTTTGTACGATAAATTTATTGGTTTTACTGAAGATATGGTGAAAATAAAAACAAATATCGACAGAACATCAAGTGCTTATGAAGATGCAGTAAAGAAGATGAAAGATGGAAATGGTAACATGATTCGCACAGCAGAAAAAATTAAAGAACTTGGTGCTAAAACTGGAAACAATAAATCATTACCAGCGGGATTTGATAATTTCTAATTTTAAGAAACTTGGAATTACATATTTGTAACACATAACTTTAAACTTTATAGAACTTTAAAAATGTATTAATTTAGACAATACATTTAATTTTTATTCCTAAGAAAAATGAAATTCAAAATATATTTATTTGTAATTTTTTCTTTTAGTATTATTCATGTTAATGCTATACAAATAATTGAGCAATTAGATAGCTTAACAAACCAAAAAATAATTGTTTACGATACTGATAGTCTATTGGAAAGTATGACTCATACTAATAAAATTCCGTCCAAGCCACATAAGATATTACCAAACGAAGCAAAAATTACTCCGCGAAACAATGTCCTTATTAAAAACGATTCTAAAGATACGGAAATTCAAGCTTTTGATTCACTGTTGATTGAAAGATATAATGAGTTAAAAAGAGAAGAGAGCGTATTTACACTTCCAACTATCATCACTCCTATTCAAATTGATTCATTTGTATTAAAGGCTAATCCATTTTTTATTGATTTGGTTTACGAAAGCTTACCGTTAGATTTCGATTGGAAAATTGAAAAAAATCTTCAAACAATTTACTATGGCGAAAAATCAAAAAACTTAGATATTAATCTTTTTGAAACAATCAAAAACCAAACACCTGAACAATTTATATATGATTTAAGAAGTGAAGCACGAAAGGAAATAACCCGTAAATGTGCTCATTTATATGCTTTTACATTTGATAAATTACCCGACCCAAATGGAAATAAAAGTCAATTAATAGAAGGAAAGCCTTTGGAAAAAATTCAATTTGTGGATAATGATGATACAAATCCAACCGAGAAAAGAAAAATATTTGTTAGAAAATCGGTGTTAAGTCCTTGGATTCATAAAGCTTCGGGGTTGGCTCAATTTTCCGAAAATACGGTTTCATCCAATTGGTATCAGGGGGGTAATAGCAATATTGCCATTCTTGGAATTTTAATGGGCCAATTGAATTATGATGATAAAGAATCAATTCAATGGGATAATAATGCCGAATGGCGAATGGGGTTCAACTCTGTAGATGGTGACACTTTACGAATTCTGAATGCAAACGATGACGTGCTGAAAATAAACAGTAAGTTGGGCTTTAAGGCAGGTGGAAATTGGTTTTATAGTAGTTCGGTTGATTTTTCCACCCAATTTTTCAATAGTTACAAAGGGGCAAATTCAAAAACTCTGAAAGCTTCGTTTATGACTCCGGTGAGATTAAATATTGGTATCGGACTGGATTATAAATACAAGAAATTGTTTTCATTAATGATTTCGCCGGTTTCTTTCAAATATATTTATGCAAAAAACAGATATGTCGATCCTAAACTTTTTGGTATAAAAACAGGTGAAAATGTGTTGAGTGAGTTTGGTAGTTCGTTAAAAGCAATTTTTTCGTATGCGCCCAGTCGTGAAATTCAGGTTGACTCCAAATTATCTTTTTATACCAATTATCAAAAAGTGGAAATCGATTGGGAAATGGTTTGTAATATGACTATTAACCGTTTTTTATCAACACGTATTTCGATCAATCCAAGATATGATAACACCGTAATTTTGCCGATTGACGAAAAGGCAAAAATACAATTCAAACAATTAGTGAGTGTGGGATTTTCGCATAAGTTTAGATGATTTTAGCCTTCGAATAAATAATGCCATTCGTTAAATTTTGCAACTTCGGCTTCACCAAAATGACTCAACTGAGTTCTGATTCTTTCCACAGAATGTGTTTCTTCTAATTGCGTTTTTGAATAAAACTTATCAGCATAACAAATAAGTTGTTCTTCAAGCATTACAGGCAACATATCTCGATGTGGGAGTGGTAAATTTTTATTCTTAATCATTTCCAAGCTAATACCCACACCTGTATGACGTTCGCAAACAAAAGCGTGACGAAAAAGTCCTTCTTTTTTTAAAATTTCTGCTCCCAAATATCCATGTTCAATATATTGATGAGTACCATAACATTGAATACGAGGAGCATCGCACATGAATATTCCAATATCGTGTAGCATGGCTGCTTCTGAAATAAATTCAGTATCAAGTCGTAAGTCGGGATGTTTGTTTGCAATTTCCAATGCTTTATCTCTTACTTTCTCGCTGTGAATAAGCAAAATATAATGAAGGTCAGTGTCTTTTTTATAGTATTTTTCGATTATTTTTATCGGATCAATCATGTTTTTGAAGTTTTTGCCTAAAAATCAAATTAATTTCGTATTTTTGAAATCGTAACAGACATAGAACAAAACTTTTTGAGAAATTGTTTTGTTCAAAGAAATCAATTTGGTTTTTATTATGTATTACGATGATATAAGGAAAAAACGTGAATAGTTTTTACATTTCAAATGGTTTAATAATCTAATATAAATCAGGAACATAACAAAATATAGATAGTTAAAATATAATTTCAACTTTAAAAATCTAATAGCAACATGCAAGTCTACAAATTTGGTGGAGCGTCAGTACGTTCAGCGGAAGGAATCCGCAATATTGCCCGAATAGTTTCAGGTGTAAAAGGCAATCTATTTATCGTAGTTTCTGCAATGGGCAAAACTACCAATGCTTTGGAAATGGTTTTAGACCATTTTATGAAAGCGGAACGTACTGCATCGCTTCATAAATTGGCCGAAATAGAAGCTTATCATTATGAGATTATTGCCGAACTATTTAAAAACAAATCAAAAGGAAATGAATCTGTTGACCCACTTTTCAAACAAATGAAGGTGTTTTTGAAAGATGGAATTGGTGATGATTATGATCGTTGGTATGATCGTTTGGTATCTTATGGCGAAATAATTTCTACTTCCATAGTATCGGCATATTTAGCCGAATCGGGAATTGAGAATGAATGGTTGGATATGCGAAAGTTGTTGGTCACAGACAGTAATCATAGGGAAGCAAATGTAAGGATGAATGAATCTCAAATGCGTTTGAAAAAAGCTGTAGATTTCAATCAAAACAGGATTTACATTGGTCAGGGTTTTATTGGTGCCAACATAAAAGGTGACCCCACAACCCTTGGGCGTGAAGGTTCGGACTACAGTGCTGCAGTTGTTGGTAATTTACTCGATGCCGAAAATGTAACAATTTGGAAAGATGTTCCGGGAATTTTAAATGCTGACCCACGAATTTTTGATAATACGGTACATATTCCCGAACTCACTTATTTAGATGCTGTTGAATTAGCATACAGTGGCGCTCAGATAATACATCCTAAAACTATCAAACCGCTCGAAAACAAACATATACCATTGTATGTTCGTCCATTCTCCAATCCAACTGAAGCTGGTTCTGTTATTAAAGCAACAGCCGATAAACCAATTGATGTTCCGATTTTAATTTTACGTAAAAATCAGGTTTTAGTAACTGTTCGTCCACGCGATTTCTCATTTGTGCTCGAAGAAAGTCTCTCAAAAGCATTTACTATAATGAATAAGCACCGATTAAAAGTATCATTAATTCAAAGTTCGGCCATCAGTATTTCGGTTTGTGTTGATAAAACCCGATATTTGACTGATGCTTTGGATGAACTTGGAAACGAATTTAAAGTAACTTATAACGAAGGATTGGAATTGTTAACAATACGCGGAATAAATGATGAGATTGTTCAAAAAACCACTACCGATAGAACAATTCTGTTATCGCAACGAACACGCAGAATAGGCCGATTTTTGATGAGGGAAATAGTGTAGATTTCAATAATTATGGATATTTACAAAACAATTTTAACTCATTCAGAAGGCATTTATAAAGAAAAGGGCAGCAAATTTCTGGCTTTTGCTATTCCCGTAAAGAATGTTGATGAGGTAAAAGAAATTGTAAAGGAATACAAGAAAGAATATTACGATGCACGACATGTTTGCTATGCTTATATGCTTGGGAGTGAAAGAAATGAATTTCGTTCAAACGATGATGGCGAACCAAACGGAACAGCCGGCCGACCAATTCTAGGACAAATCAACTCACGCGAACTTACCAATATTCTAGTCATCGTAGTAAGATACTTTGGTGGAATTTTATTGGGAACCGGAGGGTTGGTCTCAGCATACAAAGAAGCCACTGCGGATGCACTCAATCAGGCTCAAATAATCGAAAAAAATGTCGAAGAAAACATTACTCTAAATTTCGAATATACGCAATTGAATGACGTAATGAAAGTAATCAAAGAAAGTAATGCTCAGATTCTTCACCAAAAATTCGATAATCTTTGT
>JBMOHG010000193.1:0-6006 GCA_049317965.1 Paludibacter sp. | reverse complement strand
AATGAGCGATCAACGATATAATTTACGAGGCGTATCAGCTTCAAAAGAAGATGTACATAATGCTATAAAAAATATTGATAAAGGATTATATCCTAAGGCATTTTGCAAAATAATACCAGACTTTTTGGGAAATGATCCTGAATATTGTAATATTATGCATGCCGATGGAGCAGGAACAAAATCTTCATTAGCATACATTTATTGGCGCGAAACCGGAGATATTTCGGTTTGGAAAGGCATAGCGCAAGATGCGTTGATAATGAATATTGACGATTTACTATGCGTAGGTGCAACTGATAATATTTTGCTTTCATGTACCATAGGTCGCAATAAAAACCGTATTCCGGGCGAAGTAATTTCGGCTATAATCAATGGCACAAACGAAATTGTAGAGGAATTACGTGGTATGGGCGTAAATATTTATCCTACAGGTGGCGAAACCGCCGACGTGGGCGATTTAGTTCGTACAATTATAGTGGATAGTACAGTTACTTGCAGAATGAAACGCGCGGATGTGATTGATAATGGCAACATTATACCCGGTGATGTAATTGTTGGTCTATCATCTTGTGGACAAGCTTCTTATGAAAACGAATACAATGGTGGTATGGGTAGCAATGGATTAACTTCTGCACGTCATGATGTATTTGCTAACTATCTGGCAGTGAAATATCCCGAAAGTTACAATGCTGATATACCTCAGGATTTAGCTTATTCCGGGTCTTGCAATTTAACAGATAAAATTGAAGGATTAGGAATTGATGCTGGAAAATTAGTGCTCTCCCCTACCCGTACGTATGCACCGGTAGTAAAGAAATTATTAGAGGAACTGCGACCTCAAATTCATGGCATGGTACATTGTTCCGGCGGTGCTCAGACTAAAATTCTTCACTTTATCGAAAACCTGAAAGTGGTAAAAAACAATCTCTTCGCTGTTTCACCACTTTTTCAACTAATTCAAAAAGAATCGGGAACAGATTGGAAAGAAATGTATAAAGTTTTCAATATGGGACACCGTTTGGAAGTTTACTTACCTGCAGAATTTGCAGAACAAGTAATTTCCATTTCAAAGTCGTTCAATATTGATGCTCAAATAGTTGGTTATTGCGAAATTTCTGACAAAAAGGAATTGTTGATAGAAAGTGAATTTGGAAGTTTTGAGTATTAAAACACACTTTTAAAATTACCTTATATTATTGATTTATATACAATTAATAACAATATGGCAAAAATAATTATTATCGGATGAAAAAAATAATGTTAGTGTTTGGAACCCGTCCCGAAGCCATCAAAATGGCGCCACTTGTTAAGGAGTTTCAAAAATATCCCAATCAATTTCAGACTATAGTATGCGTTTCGGGTCAACACCGCGAAATGCTAGATCAGGTTTTGCAATTATTCGACATTATTCCCGATTTTGATTTAAACATCATGCAGCAAGGTCAAGATTTATACGATGTTACCGCTCGTGTACTTACAGGAATGAGAGATGTTTTAAAAACTGCTCAACCCGATATTGTTTTAGTTCATGGCGACACAACAACTTCAACTGCGTCTGCACTTGCAGCTTTTTACCAACAAATACCAGTTGGTCATGTGGAAGCAGGTTTAAGAACTCATAATATTTACAGCCCGTGGCCGGAAGAAATGAATAGGTTGATTACAAGCAGAATAGCCACTTATAATTTTGCACCCACTTCGCTTAGTAAGCAAAACTTATTGGATGAAAAAACCAGTGAAGATAATATAATTGTGACCGGAAATACGGTTATTGATGCGCTTTACATGGTTATCGACAAGATTAATGCCGATGCACAGATGGCCAATGAATTACAGGCGGATTTATTAAAATCGGGCTACAATATAAATCGATTAAATGATAACAGACGATTGGTATTAATTACCGGACACAGACGAGAAAATTTTGGTTCCGGATTTATCAATATATGCGAGGCAATTAAAACTTTATCAGAGCAATATCCTCTGGTAGATTTTGTTTATCCAATGCATCTCAATCCAAATGTGCGTAAACCAATACTTGAAGTATTTGGAAACGAAACTTTGGCCAATATGTTTTTTATCGAACCTCTTGATTATCTTCCATTTGTATATTTAATGGGTAAATGTCAGATTGTGCTCACCGATAGTGGTGGAATTCAGGAAGAAGCTCCAGGACTTGGAAAGCCAGTTTTGGTGATGCGTGATACTACCGAACGACCTGAAGCGTTGGAAGCCGGAACAGTAAAATTAGTTGGAACAAATTACGATTCAATTGTAAGTGAAGTATCAAAACTACTTGATAACAAGCAGTATTACGATAAAATGAGTACTGCCGTAAATCCTTATGGTGACGGAAAAGCTTGTGATAGAATAGTGAAAAGATTTCTAAACGACTAAAACATAAATTTTACAACAACGAACCCACATTGCTTGTAAACAATTTCACTGCAATTGCCAACAAAATAATTCCGAAGAACTTTCTGAAAATATAAATACCACCTTCTCCAATGAATTTTTCTATTTTGGAGGTAGATTTAAGTACAAAATAAACGAATATCATATTCAAAACCAGTGCTGCAATAATATTTTCGGTAGCATATTCAGCACGTAACGATAGCAATGTAGTAAATGAACCGGGTCCCGCAACTAGGGGAAATGCTATTGGAACAATAGAAGAACCGCCTTCTGGCCCTTTGTTGTGCATTATTTCCACATCCAAAATCATTTCCAAAGCAAAAATGAAGATGATAAGCGCGCCAGCTATCGCGAATGATTGAATGTCAACATTAAAAAGCTTCAGTACCGCTTCACCCGAAAACAAAAAAGCTATTAGTATAATTAATGCTACCGCACTCGCCCTGAACGCATGAACCATTTGTCCCTTACGCTTAATATTGAGTATAATAGGCATTGAGCCTAAAATATCGATAATTGCAAAAAGTACCATAAAGGCACTGGTAATTTGAATAAAGCTGAAATTCATGATCCCTAGCCCCTAAAGGGGAATATTGATTAGTTATGATTAATATTTATGTAGATTTTGGCTTAATTTAGCCTAAAAACATATTTTGTTATTCTTTCTCGTGAATTATGTACCCTATTTGTTTACGTGGCTTTTCTTTGGGTTTTTTTTGGGCAAGTTCTGTTAAAGCAAGATAAACCCCATCTATTTCATTCCTAAAATCCTCACTCAAATCATTTATCGAGCATAAAGTTTCCTCACTTAAATCCTTTATTACACGCAAGGTCTTTTCCCCTTGAATTTCCAATTCCTTTAATCGATACCGTAGATTTTCTATCTCTTTTGACTGTACATCACTTGCAATAACATATTGACGTACAGTAACGAAAGCACGCATAATGGAGATATTCACTTTAATGGCAATTTCATTTCTTAATACAGATGATAACATGGCAACTCCTTGTTCTGTAAACGCAAATGGCATAAATGCACTAAAATTATATTGGGGTGTGCCAAATTGGGATACCCCGATGTATATCAGGTCATTAACTTCAGTTTGTGTTAGTTGAAACATGAAATCATCTGGAAATCGTTCAATATTTCGTCTAACCGCACGTTTCAGGAGTCTTGTTTCAGTACAATATAATTCAGCTAAATCGACATCAAGCATTACCTTGCTGCCTCTAATTTCGTGAATTCTACTTTTAATTAGCTGTAAATTCATATTCTTTAAATCAGATAATCTTTTGTGTCTTTTTGTGCTCTTCAGTGGTTTTATATTTTTTTATGGTAAAGTAGACTAAGTCGAAATACCTTAACCTATTTGAAATATATTCGATTTGAAAAAAGCAGAAAACAAAGCCACAATCTGTATTTATTCTGTATATAAATGCAAAGTTAATCTATTTTCAAGGCTTTCAATGTTTTTTTGTTGATTTCTTTTCTTTTTTTGTCAAAAATCCAACCCCACTTATTAAAATAGCGAACAGTAGAAGAAAGATGATACAAAAGTAGTTTTTTACTCCGGTATGATTGTTTGTTATAATGATGAATAACAGGTGCTGTCGGTACATACATTGTTCTACTGTAAGCATTTATTCTTCTACACAAATCCAAATCTTCGCAATACATAAAAAATCGCTTATCAAAAACTCCGACTCTTTCTAATATTTCAGTTCGTATAAACATGAAACAACCCGACAAACTAGGTGATTCGAAATCTATCGTATAATCAACTCCTTGTAATTCGTATTTTTCACTGTGGTTTTCCCTCATTTTTTTTGTTGGTGTAAAACGCCTGAAAAACAAATCAAATGGAGTTGGTAATAATTTACATAAATACTGTCGTTCTAAATTTGGATAAACGATATTTGGCATACATAATCCAACATCAGTATGATTATCCATATAATTTTTTAACTCTTCGAGTATCGAGGAGTTAAGTTCAATATCAGGATTGAGCACCAAATGATATTTAACTGCACTGTCAATGCTTATCTGAATTGCAAGATTATGTGCTTTTCCATAACCAAGATTTTTATTATTAAATATGTATCTTACAAATTTATAAGGTTTTACTACTATTGATAATGCATTTGTAGGAGAATTATCAATAATAATTATCTGACAATTAACGTCACCGAGAGATGACAATAAGGTGGTAATTTCCTTTACTGAATTGTTATAAAGTACAATCGAAATAGTCAAATCTTTGTAATTAAGCCCCATAAATAATTATTTATTCAATGATTTGTAAATAGCTTCTAAATATTGGTAACCATATTTCTTATCTGGCTCAAGATAAGCACCTTCAGCCCACTCATTCCAAGCATTAACAAAAATATATTCAGCATTGTTCTGATCCATTTTGTCAAACATTTTTGTAATATATTGTTCAAATTCATGCGGTTCGACCAGCGAAAAAACATTTCCTTTACTTCCGTAACGTGGTGTATTGTCCCAATTTACATAAATACTTTCAAAAATATTACCCGAAAACTCATTCACAGGTTTATAGGCATTTTTTATTATAGAATCCCACAATTTTCGTGAATCAAATTTATTTAATTTAGCAGCTTTGTCTTTTATCTTCGAAACTCTATTTCTAATATGTTCGGGAAAAGCAAAGCTAACATTGGTCATCATGCGTGAGAAAACACTTCTACCGCCGAAATTATTACAATTATAAGCTTCTTGTGGCTGATATTTCATTACCGCATCGAAATCACTTTTTACAGTTTGAGGTAAGGTTTTTTGCCGCTTGGTAGCCACGAAATATATGCCATTCAACCCTGCTGTTATTGCCAACTCTTGCCAATAAGCCATCATTTCTTTTAAGTTTGTAATGATGCTGGGTTGATAAAACAAAAATACAGGTTTTTTGTCAATTTTAATGTATCTTTCGTCCAAAAACATGGGAAGTAAGTATTCAAAATGTTTTTTCCATGTTACTTTATCCGGAATATGTGTTTGCTTTTGTATTACCGACTTATGATCGCCCACCCATCGTTTTGTCCAGGTTTCATTGGCCCACGAAAGACAAAAAGGCATTTTTAAATCATTATTTTTAAAAAAAAGTTCCAATGGTTTTTCAAGTAATAACTTACCATCAAACCAATAATGATAAAAACAAAATCCATAAATACCGTATTTTTGTGCCAATTCTACTTGTTCAACAATAGTATCAGGATTAGTTAAATCATAATATTTTTCATTCAAAGGCTCACGAGGTTGATAATGATCCTCGAAAAGTGGATGAGAAGATTTTACCCGCTCCCAGTCCGTAAATCCTTTTCCCCATGCACTATCATTTTCTTTAATACTATGAAATTGAGGATAATATACTGCAATAACTTTTTTATTCATTTTTATTTGTTCACAATTTAAATTCGTGCCTTTAGGAAATAACATGTCTTAAAATATAAATATTTCAAAATACTTCCATAATTAAGTTCATTTACTAATTTAAATTGGTTTATGTTTTTGGTAATTACACTTTTAAAATTTTGAATTCGAGAATTGACATAGTTGAATGTGCCTTTAAT
>JBMOHG010000192.1:0-6025 GCA_049317965.1 Paludibacter sp. | reverse complement strand
TTTTTCCTCGCCTTCAATTCAATTGTCCTAATTTTATCTTTATATAAGTTATGCCCATTCATTTTTACTATGTCAAGTTCAGCATCTGAGTTTTCGTCCCAACGACGGCAAAGGTAAATTGAATTGTAAATACGTCCAATTTGATATTCACGACTTATGTTTAATCCCAAGGCGTAATCCTCACCATAACTGGTATTTGGAACTTTAATCTTTCTCAAAACTGGCGTGTAGAATGCCCGTGGAGCACCAAGTCCATTGATGCGTAATGCATTATTTCTGCCATTTTCAGGTGTCCATTCTTTGTGGTCAATCAGCCCGGGAGCTATTGTTTCCATTTTGAAATTGGTCATAGTATATGAGCCAATAACCATGGCGCAATTTTGTTGGTAGAATGCATCGACAATGGTTTGCAGCGTATTTTCATCTTTGTACACATCGTCACTATCAAGTTGCACAGCAAATTTTCCGCATTTTACGCTGTCTACTCCCATATTCCAACAACCGCCAATGCCTAAATCATGACGATTTGGAACAATATGAATCACTCGAGGGTCGTTTATTGCATGTTTTTCAATAATATCGGAAGTGCCATCACTCGAAAAATTATCTACTATAATAAGGTTGAATTTGAAATTTGTTTTTTGCATTAATACCGATTGAATTGCATCTTCCACCGTTTTTACCCTATCGCGAATAGGAATAATTACAGATGCTTCCACTGGAAAATCGTTTTCGTCGAACTCTATCTTTCTGAAAATTGGAGGCAAATAAGCTCCGATTTTTTTTAAATGATCGGTACATGCTGCTTCCATTTCTATTTGTACTTGTCGGTTTTTGGGGTCGACATAATCAAAAAGTTTTTCACCACTTTTGCGCATATCAAATTCAATTTCGGAATACAAATACTCATTAATATGAAATAATTCAGCTTGTTGCGATACTTTCAGTCGTAAATTGTAAAGACCTGCAAATTGATATTTTTCGGTTGTTTCTGCCACCGTGGTTTTTAAGTTTTCGGAGTTATAAAACAGCACCGATCCGAAATTGAAATCATCGCGTAAACTACCTTCCTGATAATCAATAAGTGGCAAATTTGAACGAATTCCATCTGTAATTTGGTAATAATCAGAATATACCAAACCTGCATTCGTGTCACTGGCAATGTGGAAAAAACGTTCCAAAGCATATTGTCCAAGTTCCAACACAGTATTTTTTGTGTAAATCAAAGAAAATTGTGTGTCCGATTTATCAGCAATTTTCTGTATTGTTTCGCTGCTAAGAATTGAATCTGTTTCAATGTGCTCACAACCCTGGATTGAAGATTTATTCTCGTTAGTTGCAAGTAGGTAAACTGCATTAACAAGTTCAGATTGCAATAAATTCTGTGCTGTTTTTTCAGCTTGTGCCACATCGCTAAAGGCAATAAAGCAATTGATAGGTTTCATAGAAAATGTGTGTTTATTTAGTTAATTGATATTGTACAAAAGCTTCAATAGCTTCATAAGAAGCTAATCCTAATTGAGAGTAAAGTTCGGCTGTTGCCCGATTTCGGTCTTCGGAACGTTGCCAGAATAGTCGTTCGTCATTTCCCATAAATGGCGCACTTTCCATTTGCGATTGGTGACGTAGAATAGCATTACGTTTATTGCGCAATTCTTCAGGACTAATGGGAACGGCCATTTCAATATGGTCAATTTCCCATTCTTTCCATGCACCACGATACATCCAAATCCGGCAATCTTTCATCCAAGCTTCATTTTTCATTTCATCAATGGCAGCAAGTGCGGCATCCAAACAAACCTTGTGAGTGCCATGTGGGTCAGCTAAATCACCGGCAACAAAAATTTGTTGTGGCTTTATTTTGTCCAGCAAGTCTTTGATTATTTGAACGTCAGCTATTGTGATACTGCCTTTTTTGATTGTTCCAGTTTCGTAAAATGGGAGATTCAGGAAGTGTACGTTTTCTGAAGGTAAATTTATATATCTACAAGCAGCTTTTGCCTCTCCGCGACGAATCAGGGCTTTTAATTCTAAAATACTTCTGGTATCTAAATCGCCTTCGTTTTTATCATGTAAAATAAATTTGCTAAATTCAGAATATTTTGCTTCTAATATCTCATTTTCAGCATCAAACATGTCTTTAAAACCTTTCAGAAAAGCAAGAAAGCGAATTACTTCATCATCTGCCACAGCAATATTCCCGGATGTTTGATAAGCCACGTGAACATTATGTTTTTGGTCGATAAGTCGTTTGAAAGTACCACCCATAGAAATTACATCATCATCCGGGTGTGGACTGAAAATCAATACATTTTTCGGATATGGCGTTGCACGTTCAGGACGGTTGGTGTCGTCGGCATTTGGTTTTCCACCCGGCCAACCCGTAATTGTATGTTGTAAATCGTTAAATATCTTGATGTTTACATTGTAAGCTGAACCATATATTGCTAGCAACTCACTCAATCCATTTTCGTTATAATCTTTGTTCGTGAGCTTCAGAATTGGTTTTTTGATGTTCATACACAACCAAACAATTGCACGTCGAATTAATTTATCGTCCCATTCACACGAAGTTACAAGCCAAGGCCTGCTGATGCGGGTCAATTCACTAGCAGCTGATAAATCAATGCATAATTTTACGTTTGTGTGTGTTTGCAAATAAGATGCTGGAAGTGCATCGGTAACTATACCTTCAATTGCACTTTTTATAACCGATGATTTATGTTCGCCCCAAGCCGATAAAATGATTCGTTTAGCTTTGAGAATAGTGCCAACTCCAAGAGTAATAGCACTAATTGGAACTAATTCAATACTTCCAAACAGTTCCGAAGCATCTTTGCGTGACAAATTATCTAAAAGTATAAGGCGAGTGGAGGAATTAATTTGAGAGCCGGGCTCGTTAATACCAATATTTCCCGATCGTCCAATTCCTAAAATTTGGAAATCGATACCACCAAGTTGTACTATTTTTTGTTCGTAATTTTTGCACTCGTTGATAATTTCAGATTTATCTACGCTAATATCCGGTGAATATATGTTTTCTTCTAAAACATCAATATGATTGAACAATAATTCTTTAAGCTTTGAAAGGCAACCTTTCGATGTTTTACTTAATGGATAAAACTCGAATAGATTGACGAATATCACATTTTTAAAACTTAAACTTTCTTCTTTGTGTAATCGTACAAGTTCGGCATATATTCCTACATGTGTTTTTCCATTTGTCAAACCAATAACACAATTTTGATTTTGAGATGCTTTCTCTTTTATTAGAACCGCAATTTCGGATGCTACTTTTTTTGCACCAATAGATTCATTATCAAAAATCTCGGTACTAATTTTCTCATACCTGGTTACGCGCGACAATTCAAATACATCTTCCGGTTGATAATATCTTTTGGGAATTCGTGTCAAAGAAATCTGTGAACTTAAATTTGTTCTCATACAATTATGGATTTTTCAATTTCTATTAGACGGCAAAAGTACACATTTTTTTCAAACTTTCAAATTTTACGCAAACGTTTGCATTAAAAAATGAAATATTCCCATTTTTCTTTGGTTAGTTCAATATTTTTGTTTTAATTTGCGCTCCAATTCAAACAGAAAAACCTAAAAAGTTGTAATATGATACTAATTGCCGACAGTGGTTCTACCAAAACACATTGGTGTGTTTGTGAAAATGGTGAAAAAATGAAACATATTTTCACAAAAGGAATCAATCCTTTTTATCAATCTGTTGAAGATATTAAACTAGAAATTGAGTCAAAATTAGTCCCCGAACTCAAGGAATTTCAAATTAATCATATCTTTTTTTATGGTGCTGGTTGTTCTTTCGCCGATAAAAGTGCAATGGTTGGTGCAGCATTAGGAGCATTTTTTAAAGATATTGTCATAGAGATTTATAGTGATTTATTAGGAGCTGCACGAGCATTATTTGGAAGCGGTGAAGGAATTGCCTGCATTTTGGGTACAGGTTCAAACTCTTGCTATTACAATGGGGTTGAAATTATCGAAAATGTTTCACCACTTGGTTTTATTTTAGGTGATGAAGGAAGTGGGGCAGTACTAGGAAAAATTCTTATCGCTGATTGTTTAAAAAATCAACTCCCTCAACAGCTAATAGACAAGTTATTAAAACAATTCGATTTAACTCCTTCAATAATTCTCGAAAAAGTTTATAAACAACCATTCCCTAACAGGTTTTTGGCTAAATTATCACCATTCTTATTAGAAAATATTGCTGAACCTGCTATTTTTAATATTGTATATGATAGTTTTGATGCATTTTTTATAAGAAATGTAATGCAGTATACGCTTGAAAATAAAGAAGTTGGATTTGTAGGCTCTGTTGCATATTATTTTAAAGATTGTCTGGAAATTGTTGCTTCCGAACGGGGCATAAAGATTTTCAAAATAGAGCAAAGTCCTATGGATGGGTTGGTGGAGTATCATAGAAATTAAAAGCCACCAGATGCCCCTAAAGACCCTCTAAGCCCTCCCACCCAAAAGTGGGATAAATTGCGGGGAACTAAATTACTAACGTTAACATGTACTTTGACAGCAAAAATCAACATTTAAAAAATGAAAATAGATAAAAATAAGGAAACCAACGGTAACATCAACTCCCCGCAATTTATCCCGTCTTTAGCGGGAGGGGTTGGGAGTCTAGGGTCTAGGGGTTCTTCTTTTATAAAAATTACCGAGCAACCCTCACTACATGAAAACCTTGATAAGAAAAGTGTAAATCAGTTACTTATCGAAATGAATGAGGAGGATAAAAAGGTGCCTTATGCAGTCGAAAAGGCAATTCCACAGATTGAAGCATTAGTTGAAAAGATTGTAGAACGGATGAAACGGGGTGGTCGGATCTTTTATTTGGGTGCAGGAACAAGCGGTAGGCTTGGAGTTTTGGATGCGTCTGAAATTCCACCAACATTCGGAATGTCGCCAAGTTTGGTTGTTGGATTAATTGCCGGTGGCGAACGTGCATTGCGTAACCCGGTTGAGAATGCTGAAGACGATTTGAAAAAGGGCTGGGAAGAACTATTAAGTCATAAAATAAATAAGAATGATACTGTAATTGGTATTGCGGCATCAGGCACAACACCTTATGTAATAGGTGCTTTGCGTAATGCTCGTGCCAATGGAATTCTTACAGCATCTGTTTCGTGTAATCCCAATTCACCAATAGCACAAGAGGCCGAAATTAAGATCGAAGCCATTGTAGAGCCAGAATTTGTTACCGGAAGTACACGATTAAAATCAGGTACTGCACAAAAACTGGTTCTAAATATGATTACCACTGTTACAATGATTAAACTTGGGCGGGTAAAAGGTAATAAAATGGTGAATATGCAATTGTCGAACGCCAAATTGATAGACAGAGGAACCCGAATGATTATTGACGAATTGGGTTTGGATTACGAAACGGCAAAAAGTATGTTATTGGTTCATGGCTCAGTTAAAAAAGCTGTAGATAATTATATAAATGAAAATAATGCAATTTGATTTTATGTTTTTAAACATATCTGCAAACGTTTGCACTTCAAAAATAATTTCGTTACTTTGCGACAATAATTTAAATTAATATATATACATGCAATAGTTATTAAAATAAATCAATAATGCAACCTCATAAATTAATTATATGAAAAGATTCACACTTTTTTTTATCGGATTTATATTCATTTTGCAATGTAGTTATGGTCAGAAAGTGGCTGTAACCGGAAAAGTGACGGCCAAAGAAGATGGATTGCCAATTATTGGTGCATCGGTAATGGAAAAAGGAACTTCAAACGGAACTGTTACTAACTTTGATGGTGTTTATACACTCTCTGTATCCAATGGAGCTACGTTGGTTTTTAGTTATGTTGGGATGGAAAAGACCGAGAGAAAGTTATCTGGTTACCCCGTTATTAATGTAATAATGAATCCGAGTTCTGTGGCAATAGATGAAGTTGTGGTGACAGCGATGGGAGTTAAGCAGGAGAAGAAAAAATTAAACTTTGCAGTTCAAAGTTTGAAT
>JBMOHG010000191.1:0-6046 GCA_049317965.1 Paludibacter sp. | reverse complement strand
TTCCTGTTTTACAGCGTGGGCATTTGCATGGATCAAATCCTGTGAGACGAATTGTACGCTGCTGCCGTGTTTCGGTAAGTTGAAAGATATCGGGTTTACTTTTCAGGGATTTAACTTGCTCCCGGTAAGTACTTGTGAGAATGCCAAAGTAACGTATCTTTACAAAGCCACGGGGCAGGATATGCATGGTAAAACGCCTGAGAAACTCTACTCCCGTGAGGGTCATAAGTTTCTGATTGGCATTATCGGCGTAATCCTTGTAGGAGAAAGTAACACAGCAGTATAAAAATCCAAATCAACGGTAGTAAATAAATTATTCCCTAAACGCTTAATTGAAGGATGATTGGCAATAGAAAATGAAATGTACAAGTCACCATTTGGACCACCATTTGTTCCTGCACCACCATGACCTGATATTTTAATAGTTTGTCCATTTTCTACTCCGGCAGGAACAGTTATCCGAATACTTTGTCCATTTACTGATAGAGTTTGCTTGTGAGTTCTATATGCTTCTATCAGATCAAGTTGAATTTCGGTAGTATAATCCTGACCTCGGTATTTTGTTTGTCTGCTTCTATTTCCGCCTCCTCCAAACATCGACTCAAAAAAATCAGAGAAATCACCTGCCGATTGGCTACCAGAAAAACTAGCTCCTTCGCGTGAATTTGAAGATGCTGATTGTTGTTGTTTTTGTCTTTCAAACTCCTCCGCATGTTGCCAATCTTTTCCATATTGGTCGTATTTCTTTCGCTTTTCGGGGTCACTCAACACTTCATTCGCCTCGTTTATTTGCTGGAAATTTGACTTAGCATCAGCGTTGTTCGGATTCAAATCGGGATGAAACTTCCGCGCCAACTTCCTGTAAGCATTTTTAATGTCCTTGGGAGTTGCAGTTTTATCTAACCCTAAAATTTTATAATAATCTACGAATGTCATTTGCTAATTGGGTTGAATTATATAAAAACTGGAAATAAAACCAGTGACATTTAATATTAATTTAACTAGTCTTTCATGGTTTTAATCAAAATAATTCCGGAAACAAAAAAGATAAGTCCGAGAATGCTGTAAATAACAACCTCTTTTGTTTCGTGTGTACCACCTGACATGTTTGAGAAAATAATTGCTGCATAAATAAGACCTGCAATTCCGAGACCGGTTAGTAATGCCCCAAAAACTCTTTTAATATTCATCTTTTTTAATGGCTTTAGGTTTGTTAATATATAAAATATTTATATCATTAAAATCACTCCGCAAAGTGTTTTTTTTGAAATTAGAATTTGATAATATTTTTCCATTTCAATTGGTTGTATTTCAATAATAAACTGCTTCTTAGAACCCCCATTAGGGGGCAGGGGGACAAATAAGCTGTCAGAATTTACTCATCTTTCATACAATTAGAAGAATTCAAACATTTTACTATTGAACTAAATGATATTCTTTCCTATCATTTCCATCCATATAATAATACCAAAATTCGGTTTCGGCAAGTTTCAAAATAAACAATGTTTTTGTTGCTTGATTGTTGGTACCGGTAATTAGAATTTCGGCATCTTTGTTTTGAAATACCCAGGTTCCATTGCCTCCAATTATTCCCCATTGATAAGAGTAAGCTCCTAATTTAGTGAACGTTTCGGTATAACCGGCAAACAATGAAGTATAATCTACATCGTTTACTTTGTAGTTATCTATTTTCCATGTTTTTGAAACCCTGTCAGTTTTTGACACGAATGTGATTCCTTCATTGTCAGGATATTGACTACAACTTTGAAAGCCAAACGACATCATTCCAGCAAGAAACATAATTACAGCTAATGATTTAATACTTTTCATTTTTTTTAGTTTAATTGTGAAGTAATTTTCACGTTGCAAAGGTGATCTATTAATTATACTAAAGCATTACACAATTCAGTGGAAGTATTACATCATTCACACTTTTGGAGCAAAATATGTGAAAATGAACATATACTACAAAAAATACAAGTAACCGTTTTTGGACAAATAAATAAATTCAGAATTCACTATGTAAATGCAAAAATCAAGTCATGCATTTGCACTTCAATAAGTTACATGGTGTATTATAGTAACAGTAGCATACAAATATTCGGGAAGTATAAATTTCAATTCACTAAACTGAAGATACATAAAGCATACGACCATCTATTCGCTGCAAATAACAAAGTTTCAACTGTCATTCTGTCACAATCCTTTTATTGGTATCTTTTTTGAATAGTGCTAAATTCAGAAAACAATAAATCAAATAATTTAATAAACGAATAAAAATGGCAAAAGGAAACATCGGGGTTACGAGTGATAATATTTTCCCCGTTATCAAGAAATTTTTGTACAGTGATCACGAAATCTTTTTACGTGAATTAGTGTCAAATGCAGTGGATGCTACCCAAAAGCTAAAAACATTGGCAGCGGTTGGTGATTTTAAAGGTGAACTTGGCGACCTTACTGTACGCATTGCAGTGAATAAAAAGAAAGGTACACTAACTATTTCTGACCGTGGAATTGGAATGACAGCCGAAGAGATTGATAAATACATAAATCAAATTGCTTTTTCTGGTGCAGAGGAATTTTTGGAAAAGTATAAGAATGATGCTCAGGCTATTATCGGTCATTTTGGACTTGGATTTTACTCATCGTTTATGGTGTCAAAACAAGTTGAGATATTTACTCAATCGTATAAAGATGACGTAAAAGCACAACATTGGTCATGCGACGGAAGTCCAGAATTTAACCTTGAAGATACAATTAAAGCTGAACGAGGAACTGATATTGTACTGCATATTGATGATGAAAATCAAGACTTTTTGGAAGAATCAAAAATTCAGGAATTGTTGACCAAGTATTGTAAATTCCTTCCAATCGAAATTGCTTTTGGCAAGAAAAAAGAATGGAAAGATGGCAAAAATGTGGAAACTGAAAATGATAACATCATTAACAATACCAATCCTGCATGGACCCGAAAACCTGCCGACTTGACAGATGAGGATTATAGTAACTTCTATCGTGAGTTAAACCCAATGGGCGAAGATCCACTTTTCCATATTCATCTGAATGTTGATTATCCGTTTAATTTGACTGGTATTCTTTATTTCCCAAAAATCAAGAATAACATTGACATGCAACGCAATAAAATACAATTGTATTGCAATCAGGTTTATGTTACCGACCATGTGGAAAACATTGTACCTGAATACTTAACGCTGTTGCATGGTGTGATTGACTCACCGGATATTCCGTTGAATGTGTCACGCAGTTACTTACAAAGTGATGGTAATGTAAAGAAAATTTCAAGTCACATTACTAAAAAAGTGGCTGATCGGTTGGCTGAAATATTTAAAGCAGACCGCTTACAATTTGAAGAAAAATGGGATAACTTGAAAATTTTTATTCAATATGGAATGCTAAGTGATGAGAAATTTTACGAACGTGGAGAGAAATTTGCATTGTTGAAAAATGTTGAAAGCAAATACTTTACTTTCGAAGAATACAAAACACTGGTTGGTGAAAACCAAAAAGATAAAAACGGCGACGTTATATATCTGTATACCAACAATGTTGACGAACAATACAGCTATATTGAACATGCCAAGGAAAAAGGATACGATGTGTTGCTAATGGATGGACAATTGGATGTACATGTGGTAGGTCAGTTAGAACAGAAATTTGAGAAAACCCGTTTTGTTCGTGTTGATAGTGACGTGATTGACAAAATTATTCAGATAGAAGATGTTGCAAAAGTAACATTTAGCGATGACCAACGCGATGCGCTTGTAACAGTTTTCGATTCACAACTGCCTGTAATCGAAAAAACTAATTTTATAATTACTTTCGAGCAATTAGCTCCAAGCACAAATCCGGTTTTTGTAACTCAAAACGAATTTATGCGTCGTATGAAAGAGATGTCGGCATTACAAGGTGGCGGAGGAATGATGAATTTCTATGGCGAAATGCCTGATAGTTACAATTTAGTAGTGAATACTGCTCATCCTTTAGTAGAAAAATTGTTGAAAGATGAGGAAGAAGCATGTGGATTGGGAATTGCACCAATTTCATTTGAACTTGCAGAAGTGAAAGCAAAACAGAACAAACTGAAGGACAGTCATAAAGGCAAAAAAGACGAAGAAATTCCTACAGTAGAAAAATCAGAATTGGAAGACTTGCAAAAAACAATTGACCAATTGACTGATAATAAAAAAGCAATTCTAAAATCTTTTGCAGCTGACAACAAACAAGTTCGTCAATTAATTGATTTGGCATTGTTGGCAAGTAATATGCTGAAAGGTGAAGCATTAGCAAAGTTTGTAAAGCGAAGCGTGGAACTACTATAATTAACAATTAGTTATTTATAAATTCGGTGATTTGACTTTTGTCTTGTCACCGTTTTTTTTTAATCAACATGCTAAAAAATTACAAATTGAAACAAAACAACACTCTAAATTTCAATTATTGAAACAAAATCCTTATTTTTGTGCGATTTATCTACAAAACACAAAAGTAACAGCTTTGAAATTAGAAAAAACTCCATTCGATTGTAATAGTAAAGAAGAAATACGTTCGCAAATCGATCAGATTGATAAAGAAATTATAGCTCTTTTTGGGCTTCGATTTCAATATGTAAGCGAAATTGTAAAATTCAAAAATGATGTAGAAAGTGTTGTGGCACAAGACAGAAAAAATCATGTAATTTCTGAGCGTGGTAAATGGGCACAAGAGCATGGTTTAGATAAAGATACTTTCGAGCAAATATATCGTTTTTTGGTAGATCATAATATCGGAAAAGAATTGGAGATATTGGAGAAAAAGACCCCAAACCCCTAAAGGGGCTTAATGAGTCAAATCTGTAATCATAAATTTGAAAATAATATAACAATAATAACTAATCAAAAAAGCCCTTTCAAGGGATTGGGAGTAAAGAAATGTACAAACAGGATATTAAAGTAATGGATTGCACCGTTCGTGACGGTGGATTAATGAATAAATGGCAATTTTCGGACGATTTCGTTCGTGGAGTTTACAACGCTTGCGTCGAAGCTGGTATCGATTATATGGAAATCGGTTATCTGAGCAGCGAAAAGGCTTTCAGTCGGAAGGAAATGGGACCTTGGAAATTTTGCCATCAAAAAGATTTGGAGCGAATTGTAGGCAAAAACGAAACCAACTTGAAACTTTCTGCAATGGCTGATATTGGTCGAATTGACCTTGATGATATTCCCATGGCTGCTGATAGTTTGTTGGATATGATTCGTGTAGCATGTTATGTACATCAAGTGGACAAAGCCATTGCATTAGCGCATCATTGTATGGATAAAGGTTATGAAGTGTGTATCAACCTTATGGCGGTATCGACGGTGAATGAACATGAATTGGACGAAGCATTGAAAGACATTGCCAAATCACGTGTTAAAGTCTTTTATGCAGTGGATAGTTTTGGAAGTATGTACGTGGAATCAATCCAACATTTAGTCCGGAAATATATTGATGCATTACCAGGAAAAGAAATTGGAATTCATGCCCATAACAATATGCAAATGGCCATGTCCAACACATATACAGCTATCATGGAGGGTTGTACTATGTTAGATGCTACACTATTGGGTCTTGGACGTGGTGCGGGAAACTGTCCTATTGAAATCCTGATTGCATTTCTCAAAAATCCAAAATATCGCTTGTTACCATTGTTACAAGTTATTCAGGACTATGTACATCCAATGCAAAAAGATATTGACTGGGGTTATCATATTCCATATTTAATTTCCGGAGCATTAAATGCGCATCCTCGTCGTAGTTTAGAATGGATGGATTCGGAAAAGAAAAACGATTTCGTGACTTTTATGAGAGAAATGCACGACAATGAAATTTTGGAATAGTTTTTTTTGAAACTTTGAATAATTATTAAATTTAATTTTTAAAAATAATAACTGCCCTTTAAGTATTTTGAAGGGCAGTTATTCTTTAAATAACTAGTGTTTTTTAGAAAACATAGATGACAAAAAAACCACCAAAAATTATTTTCAGTGGTTTTTTATAAATTATA
>JBMOHG010000190.1:0-6070 GCA_049317965.1 Paludibacter sp. | reverse complement strand
CTCTTTCATCAATTCACCTTCGTCAGTACTTGGATTATCAATTCCTTTATATCTTGCATCAGTTTCTCTTATATAAGTTATAATATTCATAGTTTTCCAAGCCCCAAATAATTGGGAAGCTTTTTGATAATCTTTTATAAAATAAGGATTTACCTTTAACTCCGAAGCTGCTATTCCCTGACTCTTATCTGGTAAATAATGAAAAATCATCAAATCGCTGAAGAACTTGAAAAGTTGTGAAAGAACCACAACCATAGGATTTGCTTTTTTGTTTTCACTAAAGTAGCGTACAATTCTATTTGCCTTTAGTACATCTCTGTTTATTAGAGCTGCTTGTAACTCGAAAACATTGAAATCTTTACTGATACCAATGTTTTTTTCAATCAATTCAGGTGTAATACTTTGACTATTTGCTGGTTTAGTTAGTATAAGTTTTTCCATCTCATTAACCAGTTTACTTAAATCTGTACCTAAAAAATCGGCAAGCATAGCAACTGCTTTTTCATCAATATTTACATTTTTAGTTTTTGCATATTTACTTATCCATGAGCCAATTTCATAATCGCGTAATTTTGTAGATTCGAAAACAATTGCATTTTTTGCCATTTCTAACACCCATTTTTTTCGTTTATCAGGTGTTCCATATTTATAACAAAATACTAAAATAGTGGACTTTAAAGGGTTTTTAAAGTAATGAACAATATCATCCCAATTCTTTATCAGTTGTGCTTCTTTCACGATTAAAACCTGATAAGCACCCATCATTGGATATCTTTTTGCAGCATTAATTACAGTACTCATTTCCACATCTTTTCCATACAAAATAGTTTGGTCAAATTCCTTTTCGGCATCTCCTAAAATATTATGTTGAATAAAATCTGAAATCTGGTCAATATAATAAGGCTCTTCGCCCATTAGAAAATAGACCGGAGAGTAAGTTTTTTTGCGTAAATCAGTTAAAATTTGATCGTAAGAAACAGTATCTTGTTTGGCCATAATTTATTCAAATCTTAAGTGCTTGATAGTTTTACTATTATTAATTAAGGAAGAAAGCGATTTAACTCCAATTTTAAGATGTTCTTCTACAAAATTGGCGGTTACCTTCTTGTCACTTTCCGATGTTTTAATACCATCTTCATGCAATGGCATATCCGAAATCAATAACAATGCACCAATTGGTATGCTATTATAAAAACCGGCAGTAAATAGTGTAGCAGTCTCCATATCAATTGCTAAAGCGCGGGTTGAACGCAAATATTCTTTGAATTTTTCATCATGTTCCCACACACGTCTATTTGTAGTATATACAGTGCCAGTCCAGTAATCTTTGCCAAAGTCACGTATATTTGACGATACTGCACGTTGTAAGCTAAAAGCCGGAAGTGCTGGAATTTCAGGTGGAAAGTAGTCGTTTGAAGTACCTTCGCCACGTATAGCAGCACTAGGCAAAACATAGTCACCCATTTTATTTTTATCTTTCAAACCACCACATTTTCCCAAAAACAAAACTGCATGAGGATGAATGGCTGACAAAATATCCATGATAATGGCAGCATTTGGACTTCCCATACCAAAATTGATAATAGTAATGCCATTGGCTGAAGCATTTGGCATATTTCCATCGCGTCCTAAAACCGGAACATTATTCCATTCGGCAAAAAGCTCAACATAATTATTGAAATTTGTGAGTAATATATGATCTGTAAATTCTTCTAAAGGCCGTTTTGTGTATCGTGGAAGCCAATTCTCTACAATTTCCTTTTTAGTTTTCATTTGTATGGATATTAAAATTAGTTTTTGTATTTTCGCACTTTAATAAATCGATATCAAAATTTTGAAAATGTATAATAATTTATTTAAATATTTAAATAAGATTTTTATTATCTGATTTACATTTAAATAACGTATTTTGCATTCAAATTTGAAAGTGGAAACAAAAATAGTAAAAAAATGCTGCAATTAAACCTACCAACGTATACTTTTCGTATAAAAAAACAAAATGATAAGACAGTTATCTTTGATTCACAACGAAAAAGATTTGTTTCACTCACTCCTGAAGAATGGGTCAGGCAAAATTTTATACGATTTCTCATTCAAGAAAAAGGATATCCGGCTGCTTATATTGCCATCGAAAAACAATTAAATTATAATGGTATGAAAAAAAGGTGTGATGCAATACTTTATAATGAAGATGCACAACCTGTATTAATAATTGAACTCAAATCACCAAATATTGCTATTTCACAGGCAACTTTTGACCAGGTTGCGGTGTATAATGCAAAATTGAAGGTGGATTTCTTTATGATTAGTAATGGAATTGAGCATTATTGTTGCCGTGTAAACCTTGAAAATGCTAAATATGAGTTTTTTTCTGAAATTCCTGATTTTTTATCAATAAATTTTCAAAAATCAGAAAACTTTTAAATCACTGATATTAAACAATATAAAAACTCTATCGGTGAAATAAAAGTTAATTATTCAATCAATACACATTATTTAACACGCAATATTCGATTTATATGTTTTAAAACATATAATTTTGCACCGTCAATTAGAAATAATTTTTTAAGTGACAAATCTAATACAAAGAATACCCTCTAAAATCACAAGGGAATTCTTTGTTTTTTTTTAATAATGTGATTAAAAATAAGTTTTTTAAAGTATGAAAAAGATTTTAGTTGTTTTTTTAGTTATGGTTGCTTTTGCAACAAATGTTTTTGCCGTTAATCCGATTGAATATGATGCTTTCAACAAATTGTATAATAAATCAACAATGAGTGGGCTGGTTCGTTATTTGAATGTTGATAAAGATCAGGAAAATGAATTGAAAGAAGTTTTTTCAATTTCAGAAGTAAAGTTGAAGTCAGCAATTAAATCAGGTAATGAAACTGAAGCTGATCAAGCTATTTGGTATGGTTTAGGTAATGCACGAAGTATATTGTCTGATAAACAATACAAGAAGTTTTTAGCTATTCTTTATGTTTCTATTTACAGAAAAAATGAATTGTTATTAACTGAAAATTAATTATTTAGATGAAAAATAAAAGTAATAAGAATTGATAAAAATCAAATTTTAATACTTGATGTTTTTCATAGTATTAAACAAAAAGTAAAATTTTACAAATAAAAAAAGTTATGAAAAAGATAGTAATTGTGTTTTTAGTATTAGTTGCTTCAGCAACAAGTATTTATAGTATCAACAGTGATAAATATGAGATATTTTGCAAATTAAATAATCAAAATACGTTCAATAGTTTGGTTAGTTATCTACATACAGATTATACACAATCCGAACAATTGAATTTAATATTTTCAATGACAGAGGAAAAACTTAATACTGCATTGAAAATGGAAAACAATACTGCTGCAGAAGATGCACTATATTTCAATTTAGGAAATGTAAAAATAGTTTTATCAGAAGAACAATATAGAAAGTATCTGATAATTATTAACTTGTCAGTAAATAATATAGCAAACAATTTGTTATTGTAATTTAATCTTAACAGATATATAAACAGGCTAATTCAGTAAAAGGAATAGCCTGTTTTTTTATATACCTGTTATACGTACTCTGTTTTTAATACGCTCAATAATCTTTTCATTATTCAATTCCCGTAAAGCATCTGTTGCAATCCAACGAGCTGATTTTGTGTCTTGTTTCATTATTCTTTCAGCGGTTTCAATTGCAATTAATCTCAAATCCTCGTTTCGTTTTCCAATTTGTCTAAGTGCCCAATTCACAGCTTTACGTACAAAATTCCTATTGTCCCAAGCTTCACGTTCAATAATTTCAAAAAAATGAAAATATGATTCGTTTGTGGCTTTTTTATCATGAAAAGCCAGTTCGCACATCAATGTAAAAGCCGTTCTTTTTACAAATTCTTCATTGTGAGTTGAATACTCTTCAATTTTGGAGCGAACAAAAGGAGTTCGGGACAATAAATCACAAGTTGAATCGCAGACATCCCATGAGTCAAAATCTTTTACCCAATTATCAAACTGATTTTCAGTCATTTCAGTAGCACTCGCTATCATTGAAGCCAAAATACGTGCTTCGTGAATTTCAGTATTCCACAAACTTAAAGCTAATGAATGGTTTTTGCCAATAGTTTTTGCTAATTTCCTCAATAAAGGAACTTTAACACCTAATGCTTTAGTATCATTTATACCAAAATGTTTAAGTTTCGAAAAATGTTCTGGTGTCGAGAGTAATTTTAATTCCTCAATCACAAAGTAAACATCCATAAATCATAATTGTTAAAAATGTAGATTTTATGAATGTCCACCTACCACAATCTTCATTATTTTGAGATTAAGCACAAAAAAACGAATGATTTGTAATATAAAAAAAGTACGCAAAAATTTTGTTAATGCAGTAGGTTCAGTTGCATACGATAAATCACTATAAGGTATTGTTTTGTTATTTTCTGTTTTCATAATAATTAATTATAAAGTATTGTTATTCAGGAATTATCCACCAGAATGGATTGGCTTTTGCTTTATATAAAAATAAATAATGCATAAATAATTTCATCCAATGACCTGCTAATCCAATTTCACCAACAGTATCTGAAATATTTCTTCCCCATTTTGGATATTTTTCCCAATCGGGAACAATTGGAAATACAGTCATTACAGCTGCTTGTCCATGACGAATACCATATCCGGCAGAAACTATGCAAGCTGCACCCATTTTGGCCATAGAAGCTTTATGTTTATGATCGTTTGTACCTGTCATAATCTTTTCGGCAATATTTTCAGCCACAATTCTACCAATAACTCCCGATGGCATTCCAGTACGTGGAGGTGTTGGAAAAATTGCAGTTCCATTTTTACTTTTCATTGGTTTTGACATGGCATGTGGTGGTGCAAATGCAATACCTGCTGCATATATATTATCATATAATGGGCTTTTATATATTGATGGCCAGTCATTTGAGTTCCATTCTTCGTAAGCCTTACCGCTATAATCAGCATCTACTTTCATCATTCCATTGGCTACAAATAACCCGGTAGTAATATCCTCATTTTGTCTGTTAAATGCCTTCATACCAGAACCTGCAAAACTTGGAATTAACATAGCAAAATCAAATTCTTGTGTATGATATTCGCCATCAAGTGTTTCGTAATGTGCTACACCTTCCTCGACTTTTGAAACACCGGCACCAACTATCCATTTGATATTATACTGTTTAAAGATGGATTCTGCAAAAATCTTGGTTGGAGTAACATACCCACCTTGTTTTATGTATGCACCACCCATTCCGAAGTCTCCTAATTCATATTCGTTTGAAATCCAGGTTATTTCAGCTAAATGATTCAGTTTTCTTTTGTTAATTTCAAATGCAACATTGAGTGAATATTCAAATGCAGCCCCTTGGCAAGTAGCCATTGGATGCCCGGTTCCAATTAGAAATCGCTGTTTTTCACCATTTTCCATTTTTTCAAAACATTTTTTCAAATGCTCCCAGGCATGAGTTGCATGTTGATAGGTACACACCGAATCCGAAAATTTTTCAGGTCCTAATCCTTCAGTAGCTGCAAAATTTAATTTTGGTCCTGTGGCATTAATCAAATAATCATATTCGATCTTTTCTTCTTCGTTAATTTTATTGCCAATTAAATACTTAATTGTCACAAAAGATTTTTCAGATAATTCATCTCCCTCTGGATGAATAGAAATGGCCATAGCTTGTTTAAATTTAATGCCAAGTTTTTTATAAACCGGAGCTAATTCGAACTTTACCTGATTTGGAGTCATTAAACCCATTCCTACCCAAATATTTGAAGGAACCCATTGATAATTACTATTTGGAGATATTACTTCAACTTCGTGATTTTTGCCTAATTTTCTTCGGGTAATTAACGCTGCGGTATGTCCAGATATTCCCGCACCTAATACTAGAACTTTTGCCATAAACTTCTTAAAATTAAATGAGTATTATAAAGGTTGATTTTGCAATTGTAAAAAGATTAACAATAAATTAAACGCAAATATAATCAATTATTCGGGTTTTCTTTATTAAACTATTGATTATTGAATTAAATCAATATTTGATAAACGCTTTTT
>JBMOHG010000189.1:0-6129 GCA_049317965.1 Paludibacter sp. | reverse complement strand
ATATTGCATTATCAGAAAATCATTGTGGCATTGACGGAAACAGATAGGATAATGAGGGAGATTGATAAAATTGAAATAGAATAGAATTTGAATATGGTGAAAAATATGTATTTGAATGGATTAATGAATAATATCACCCCTTCGGGGTTTCGCTATTGGATGAACAATTTAATCTATAATAATATCAGCCCTTCGGGCTTAAACAAAACTACAATCACTATTGGATGAAATTATCATTGAACAAATAAAATATAACAAAACGCAATCCCGAAGGGATGAAATTATTATAGAACAAATAAAATATAGGAAAACCACAATCCCGAAGGGATGATATTATTATAGAACAAATAAAATATTGGAAAACCACAATCCCGAAGGGATGATATTATTATAGAACAAATAAAATATAAGTTAAACCAAAACCCCGAAGGGGTGAAATAACAACAAATATGCCCGGAACATATTCGCAAATATATATTCAAATTGTTTTTGCAGTAAAAGGTAGAGAAAACCTTATTGGTAAAAACTGGAAAGATGAATTGCACAAATACATTTCAGGAATCATAACCAAAAAAGGTCAGAAATCAATTATTGTAAACGGTGTATCAGACCACATTCATGTTTTTGTTGGGCTAAAACCATCAATGGCCATTTCCGATTTGGTGCGTGATATCAAAAACAATTCAAGTAATTTTATTAATGATAAGAAGTTCGTGGAATGCAAATTTTCGTGGCAAGAAGGTTACGGTGCTTTTTCCTATGCCCATTCGCAAATTGAGCAGGTGTATAACTACATTCTCAATCAAGAACTGCATCATCATAAAAAAACGTTTAAAGAAGAATATCTTGATTTCTTGCAAAAATTTGAAATTGAATACGATGAAAAATATATATTTGAATGGATTAATGAATAATATCACCCCTTCGGGTTTTCGCTATTGGATGAACATTTAATCTATAATAATATCAGCCCTTCGAACTTACAATCAGAAACCAATTCCCAACGGATATATAATCATTTATTCCTTGCAAAATGCTGGAATTCGTCGTTGAGATTTGCAATTTTTCGCAAACTCAAGACCGTTGGCTCCCAACAACAGAGCGTCCTAAATTAGAATAAGAAATGTGGGGGGATAGGCGGTAGGACGGGGGGGCAAGAAGCGAAGCTTCATTTAATGGGATGGCAATGAAATGAAGGAATGAACATGGTTTGATTATACCAAAAAATATGAGTGGGGTGGAGACTTGAAATCGTTTTGAACTGGAAAATAAAAACGGTTTAATACTTTTAACCAGAAAGAAATATAAATTCAAGTAATAAATTGAAATAGCTAAAAATCGCCGATATGAAAAAAACTACTGTATTCATTCTACTTATTGTATTTCTATCAGGATGTGTTGTTGTCAAAAATGAAAAACTAGTACAAATACCAGAAAAACCAATACAAATACCGGAGATTGAAAGATTACCAAATGGGTTGATTAAAACCGATCAGTTTAAAGAGATTGATGAATATGCCAGAAATGTTCCTGAATCAGAGACAAATAGCGTGAGAAAGTTGGTTTCTTATTTGTCTATAAAAGCAAAAACCGATATAGAAAAGGCTAGAGCAATATATATTTGGATTACAAATAATATCACCTACGATGTAGATGGTTTGTTTTCTGGCAATTATGGTGATTTATCGGCAGATGGATGCCTGAGTTCAAGGAAGAGTGTCTGCTCTGGGTACTCCAATTTATTTGAAAAAATTGGCAATGAAATGAACTTGAACGTAAAATCTATTTCTGGATTTGCAAAAGGATATGGTTACAAAACAGGTCAACAAAGCAATTTTAAAACGAATCACGCTTGGAATGTTGTCAATATCAACCAAAAATGGTATTTTATAGATTCGACTTGGGGCGCTGGAAGTGTAAACTCAAAAGGTGCTTTTGTGAAGAAATTTGAAGAGTTCTATTTTCTTACTCTTCCCGAATATTTTATTTGCAAGCATTTTCCTGAAGTAGACCGATGGCAAATGCTCGAAAAACCGATTTCGTTTGATGATTTTCTACAAGCATCGAACCTTAATCAGACCTTTTTCGATTATGGAATCAAAGAAAAATCGCACAAAAGGTCAGAAATAGTAGCCAAACAAAGAATAGATATGCAATTGACCTCACCAGAAAATGTATTGTTGATTGCACAACTGATAACGCCAAATAATAAAATTGACAAAAATTTAGTTTTCGTTCAAAAAGAAGGCACAACACATACCATTAAAATGGAATTTCCAACTGTAGGTAAATACAAAATCAATTTGTTTGCCAAAACCAAAGAAGAAAGTGGAAAATTCTACCAAGGTGTGGCAGAATATATCATCAATGCAACAGAGGGATGTGGCGTAAATTGTGGATTTCCGACTACATTTGGTAATTTTGGTACCCAAGATATTCTACTTTACGAACCACTTAAAAAGACTTTAGATATAAATTCGACTGTTCATTTTAAATTAAAATCACCTATGTTACAGAAAATATTCGTAAGAATGGGACAAGAATTTGTTGAGCTTAAGAAAAATGGAGAAATTTTTGAAGGGAATGTGCTTATTAAAAACAAAGAAATTTTCTTATTATCACAATTGCAAAGTAGTTCCTATAATGTCCTTCTTCAATTTGAAGGCAATTAATACTGAGCGAGTGAGCGAGTTCTTTTCGATGGCGCATCTTCCCCAGTTGAATGTAGCGTAGTTTAGTGGTTTTGTTCGACTCAGGCTGGAGCCTGAGTCGAACAAGAGCCGAACAAAAGAGGGAATACACTACAACGAATGAAGCTTCGAACATTAGAATAAGTAATGAACGTGTTATCCGCCGATATGAGGTTTTTTTATTTCATCAACTTAATTATCTCCCCATCCACGGAGCGAACAATATAAATGCCTTTGCTAAAATTTGTCAATTCAATATCTTTGGTAGAGCTTAACAACAGGCATCCTGCGGTATTGAAAAGTTGCAAAGCTTTTCCGGCAGGGTTTATCACTTTGTTTCCATCGAATTGTAATGTTTTAGATACGACACTTGATATTCCGGTTGAAATGGATGGTGTCATTAAATACGTACATGCATTATCGAGCAGTTTCAGTGTATTGTCGGTTAAAGCAGGGAAATCGGCATTCATCATACTAATAAGTAAGTATTTCGACTTCTTGCTACTGCCCGCTCCATAACGTTGCTCTGCCGACAATTCGTGAATTGAGGTAGCTTTTACATTGCTGGCATTATCAGCTTCGCCAAGTTTTGTTCCGGTATATGCTGCATTAAGGGTTATGGGCTGTGATGTAATACCCGTAAGTAGGCCATTGGTAAGCGTCACACCTTCGAAAATTGGGTGAGTACGCACTGCTTCGGGTACAATTATGTCCTTGATAGTTCCAGCTTGTGCCGGAGTACCCCAACCGAGACGACCGGTGCTGTAGAAAAAGGATTTTGTGCTCAATACCGGCATATCGATAGCTGTGTGAAGTTGATATAATTCTGCCGTTCCGGTACATGTTTTTCCTTCGAGCGATTCTTGCATCACTACCAGATCGAAATCTTTGTAATAACTAAAATCGCGCGCAGCAGCTTCTGCATCACGTCTTTCAATTTCATATTTTCCACTCAGCATATTGTAAAGTTTATCGGTGGTGGAAAAGGTATATTTGCTGAGTTGAATAAGATAAAGCACCTTGTAAGTTGGATTTTTAGTAACTGCAAGTGTAACTGTTGCCGATGAATTGTCGGGTGCAGTCAGTTTAATTTTCAATGGTCCCTGACTGAAATCGCAGGTGCTGCCCGAAACAAAATCGGAAAGAATGGTTTCCGGAATTTTAAATATTACCTTCAGTTTTGTAATGTCAGCAGTTTTGGAGAACTGAACTGTTCCCTCGTTATTGGTCAACGTTACCGGAACTCCGCTAATACTTACTTCCGACATTACCAACTGGTTTGGGTCTGATACTATAATGGTTGATGTGGTTTCTCCTTCCAACAAATTACCTGCAACCGTACAACTCCCTTTTACTTTAATAGTATACGTACCTACTGCATTGATAGTACCGCTGATGGTTATTTGGTTTCCACTGCCTGTCTGAATCAGTCCGGTAGGCAATGTGCCGTCTACAACAAGTACTGCTGCATCGTTACTTGCCTTGAAAGTAATATTGGTGATGGGTTTGCCTTGTATTACCGATTGGGTTGAATTATCGGCAATTACATACAATGCTTCGGCTTTAGCCACCGTGCCATCTGTATTCAATTTCAATGTTGGTCCGCATTCAGTTCTGATAATTTTCTCGGATAATTCAGCACTGACTATGCTGTTGTTCATTTTATAGTTTGGTTCGGCCGAAGGAATCCAACTTGGTCCTGCCCAAACACCAAAAAGGTCATTTTCAATTTTCGCCTGTGTATCGCCAAGTTCAGTACCAACAGTTTTATTGTCGGGAGTAAAAGTACAATAGTAAGGTGAAGTCGGATCATAATCCTCGAACTGACCTGCTACAGGCTGTTTTACATTTAAAAAACTATTCTTTTCAATATGCAGATTAGCCATATATCCAGCCCTGATACAGTATAAAGCATCTTTGCTATCGAACAGATTATTCACTACATGTACTTTCCCGAAACGAACCCTCGGCATACGTTCAACACAACCCTCGGTCCACCATACATACTGGAAAGTGCAACGTAATTTACCCTGATCGGTGTCGGCATCATTATCACTCGAACCAATTAAACATGCATAAGTATGACCGCTTAATGAGGTATAATAAAATTTGCAGTAAGTTACTGAAACCAAATCAGAGCCTTTTGTAATATCCACATTACCATCGCCTCCATCGATAAAAGTACAATGGTCGATCCAAACTCCTAAAGTATTTTCAGTACAAATCAAATCACCTTTCTGATTGGTAGTTGAGCCTTTGCCCTCAAATGTGATATTACGTACAATGATGTTTTCGCAATCTCTGAAAAGAAAACCGTAAATATCCGAAGTGGCAGTTATTATTCTGGCTCCCGGCATTCCGAAAATTGTTTTATTTTTCAGGCCTTGTAGCATAAAATCAGAACTTTTTGCTCTGTTGATAATACCATCAAGGATAATGATTTTGGGTGTAACATCGTTTTTACCAATAGCAGTATAAAATTCTGCTTCCGTTTTTACCACAACAGCGTTGGCTGCGTTCAGGCTAAAAGTGCCTCCACCGGTTACACCTTGTCCGTTGTTATAACAAGTAGCCCATCCTACCATTGTAGTTGTATCTACTGCAAAAAGACTCTGTACAAAAAACAATAGACAGAGTAATGAAATAAAAGTGATTTTGGTTTTCATTTTGACTAGATTTAATTTATAATTTTGATAAGTGTTTTTCTGGAAATCAAAAGTATATATGATTTTATCATTCATTGTGCAAAATATGACTTCTTTTGTGGAAAAAATGACATTGAAAAAATTCAGTGTTTCTTTCTACTAAATCACTACAACAGTGCGTCAAACATTTGAATTAAAAAAGAGAGGGATATATGGTAAGGTGGGTATCGAAATCAAATAATGTTTGTATGGTAAATGGCAATAATGAGTAGCCTTTTTTTATTTGGAAAAATAAATTTGAATTTATTTCTCAATTTATATACTATTTTTTTTAAATACACGTTGTATAAAATAATCACAACTTTTTACAACCCTTAAATCGAATTGTTATAAAAAAAATTTACAAATGAAAAAGAGAAAATTAGAATTCAAGGACTTGCTATTTTTAGCAATAATCATTGTGCCATTCCTCATGTTTTTATTATTGGCTAATATAAAATAGCCTTTTTGCAAACAACTTTCATAATAAAATTGTATTGGAATTAAAGTTTAAATTTCAACTACAAATTACGAACGGCTTCCGATATCAACATCGAAAGCCGTTCGTATTTTTAAAATCGCTGTAAGAATTCTCCCAGATTTACTTCTCTGTCGATATTCATCTTTTTTCTCAATCTGTATCGGTTCATTTCTACACTTCTCACCGACATATTCATTAATTGTGCAATATCTTTTGAGGTTAAATCCATTTTCAGATAAGCACAAAGTTTTTTGTCGCTTACTCCAAGCTCAGG
>JBMOHG010000188.1:0-6198 GCA_049317965.1 Paludibacter sp. | reverse complement strand
AATTATTTTCCAATAAATTCCAAATAATTATCTTGATTTATCAATTGGAAAGTTGAATCTGGATAATTTGAAGTAAATGTGGTGCTTAATTTTGCTTTTTTTGTTGAATTCCATTTGAATTCATAACAATTGAGCATTCCATCTTTATCTTCAATGTAATCAACTTCCTGTTGTTGAGTTGTTCTCCAAAAATAATAATTTGCATAATTCATTGAATATACATTTCGTTTCATACGTTCGCTAATCAGGAAATTTTCCCACAAATAACCTACATCTGAACGCAATCCAATAGGGTTTAGATTTGATATAAGTGCGTTGCGGACTCCATTGTCGTAAAAATATATTTTTCTGCTCTTTTTTAACTCGTTTCTTATATTTCGACTGTAAGATTTGAGGTGAAAAATGATGTATGACTTTTCTAACAAGTCAATATATCTTTGAATTGTGCCTACATCAATGCCCAATAATCGTGATAATTCATTAAATGAGACTTCACTTCCAATCTGCAATGCCAAAGCCTGCAATAGTTTTTCAATGATTTCAGGTTTTCTAATGTCCTGAAAATCAAAGATATCTTTGTATAAATAACTCGAAACAATATTTAATAATACTTCTCGTTCTTCACCCTGATTATTTACCACGTCAGGATACATTCCGTATATCATTCGATGTTCCAACAATCGTTTCTCGTTTAACAAACCATTAGCATCTACTAACTCATTGAATGAAAATGGAAACATTTTATATTCAAACTTTCTTCCGGTCAGCGGTTCATTGATTGAGTTTGAAAGTTCTAATGCTGATGAACCAGTAACAATAATCTGCTTATCTGGTAAATTATCTATTAATAACTTTAGCGTGATACCGATATCTTTTACCCTTTGAGCTTCATCAATCAAAATTAATTCAGCTTTACCCACAAGTGCTTTTAGCTCAGATGATGTAGGAAGTTCAAGGTTTTTTCTTACATCCGGTTCATCACAATTCAGAAATAACAGTTTTTTGTCTACCTTTTCTGAAAGTTGATGCAATAAGGTGGTCTTACCAACTTGTCTTGGTCCAACAATAATAATGGCCTTCTTTTTAAAAAGACGGTTTGTAATTACTTGTTCTAGTTCACGTGTTATGCTCATACTATTTAAATTTTGAGCAAAAGTATAATAATTATGGGATATAATCGATAATTATTATAATAAAAGTCGATTACGCCCAATAAATATTATGTTTTATTATTTCTGAATAATCTTAACCGGCCCCAACAATCCTGCTTGCAACAATTTATCACTGCTCATCCGGTATTTACCGTCAGTCCATATTCCTGGAAAAGGGGGAGCGCCATTGTCAGAGCCATTTATAGCATTTGCCCAGGTATTTGTCACTTCAATTTCGAGGGTATTTGTACCTTTTTTCAATGCTTTCGTAATGTCCACATTATATGGAGCTGTCCATGAAGTACCACAATTTATTCCATTTAAATAAACTGTAGCTAAGTTATATACATTTCCAAGTGACAAACAAACCGGACGAACATAATCATCATACTGTTTTGAATAATCTGTTTTACAAGTGAATGTTGTTTTATAAATTGTTGTTCCCGAATAATATTTTATCAATGGATTTGTACTCAAACTCCAATCAAACAAATCAGTTGAGTTCACATTCTGATTGTTTTTCGTGAAAGTAACATTCCATTTATTATTAATCAATATAGAATCTTCCATCAAAACTGCAGATTTAATTTTAGCCCCATTTTTATAACTAAAAATAATAAAAGTTGATTCGTAAGGAGCTAATGTGATATTAATTTTTGTTCTTGTTTTTGTATCGACTCCTCCTAATTTCTTTAAATGTTCAATTTCTCCTGTAACAGGATTCCATTGTGCAGGTTTATTTTTGGCATACCGGAAAATAGCATCAAAATTTCGGGTAGTATTTTCCTGATTACTGATAAAATAAATATCACCAATTTCGCCTGAGCGGTGTGTCCATGCAATATTTGGGGGAACAACCACATCGGGTATAATATTCAACGAATCATTTATTGGTAACTGAGGAATAATCACGCCTGCATTTCTCAACTCAGTAATTTTATCTTGTATTTCAGTTGAATAATCATTGCCTTTAGGGAAAATAACAACTTTATATTTTGTGCTGTCGCCCAATTGCATACATGAGTCTTTCGATTTTCCCAACCACAAAAAAGCATCTTTATTAAAAGAGTCATAGGCATACCCATTTAGCGGATTTATCCAATCTTCAGCCTTCAGGATATTGGCAGAATGGTTCACTCCGGCAGGCATTTCGCACATGGGCTGACCTACATTTGCAAGGCGATTTTGTTCACTTTCTACACGTTCTTTTCCCATAATTCCGGGCAAATAGGGAACTAATTTATCAGGTGTAAAGGCCCTTCGTGGAACTTCCTCACCGGTAAATACTGCAATGTCGGTTACCGGATGACCATATTGCAATAAAGACTGACAGCGTGACACATAATCTATAAAAGCTTTGCCTTGTTTCCACCAGGTCTGGTCGCGCTGAAAGTACAGTCCGATACCATCAAGGGTTGTTCCCGGAGCTTTATCCATATACGGGTTATGCACAAAAATATGAAAGAATATTTTATTGATTCCCAATGCAAAATTGCGATCAAGAATGGGTTTCAACATGGCCGGATCTTCGTTCCAGTTGGTGCGAAGTTGGGTGAAACTCTCCGACTGAATAATATTTTTGCCATAAATATGTGCGCCACTGATGGCATCGAGCATATCGTTAGGTTTGTCGTGAGTAGGACTTTTGAACCAAAATTCACCCATGGGTCTGTCTACAGTTTTGAAATGTAACATCCCATCGCTAACCATAGTTGGAGCCACACATTCTGCTGATGTTTCGCAACCGAATGCGTTTGCGTTTTGCTGCATTACTTTGAAGAAAACATCGTTAACCAATTCAGCAATGGTGGTACGTACATCGCGTAAAACCTGCTCTGATTTCTGTATACTTTCAATGGGATATCCTGCCAATAATGGCAAATATGGCATCAAATCGTATCCACGACGGGCGCTGAACTCGGCAGCAAAATCACTGCTCCAGTTCTGACTTCCACATTCCCAGCTATCAATGTGCATAAATTTCAATACACGATGCGCTAATGCCGAGTCCGTTTTAGTGAAAGCAGATCCAAACCAATTGTCGAATTGCTTTTGAACAGCAGTTTCAGAAAACTTATCACACTCAAGTCCCTTTCCACCACCGCCAGTAGCATTGGTAAAGCCAGTAGAGGTATGTCCCATGCGCAAAATATGCCAATTGCCTTTCGGGAGTTTGCAGGTTAGTTTTCCGTCTTTGAAAAATGCTGTCAGATTAATAACTTTTTTTGTTGGTGAACATTCTTTATCGGCAATTTCTTGTTTTGTAGTTTCTTCAGCAATGCGCCACACGAGTCCTGATTTACCTTCCCAACTATTGATACGTGGCTCAGAACTGAGTTTGATCGCTTTAATTTTCAATGTTGGTTTCCATTTGGCGGCATCCAACTCTTCACTTCCCGGTTCAGTTCCTTCGGGTGTCCACGATAGGCGGAAAAATTTCGCTTTGGTAGCCGGAACGGAAAAAGTAGTATTAAAACCTGCATTTTGCCAACCCTGGCGAGGTGGTACAAGTTGCTTCACCAAACGGAAATTTACTCCATCTTCACTTGCTGAAACTGCCAGCCGTTGCGCTTGAATATTATTTCCTACAGGTGTTATTTCGATACTTCTGAGGGTAAATGGATTTACATAAGTATATTGAATGTAACAGGGAGTTTCAGACCTCACACCCGACCCCTCTTCTTGAGGAGAGGGGAGCTCATTTCCATCTAAAGTATAGACTTTAAATGTTGGAGTAGTTGACCTCTCCCTAAATCCCTCTCCCGAGGAGAGGGACTTTAAGAGCGGAAATGCATAAACAGCAATATCTTCGTAGAAATTTTGAATAATATCGGGTTGTTCAAGTTGGAGATTTGCAATTTTTCCACCTTTAATAATTGTATCGGTGAAAACAACCTTTTGCATCGACTCGTCAGGTTGTATCCACGGACCACCGGCCAGTGCAAAACCGTCGGAAACGTGCATTCCCATTTTCAAACTCAGACTGTCGGCAATCTGAAAACTATAGCGCACCATTTCCCACCATTCGGGCGTAAGTTGATTGACCGGATGTGGATAAGTTGAACCTTCTATGCCTCGAATTGGCATTAGATATGCACCACCTAACCCAATTTCCTGCATTGCTTTGAGGTCGGCACGGATTCCTTCTTTCGAAACCGCTCCATGCATCCAATACCAAAATGTCCATGGCTTGGCTTCGGCAGGTGGGTTTTGGAAGTTTTCATAAAAAGAATTTTGGGAATGAGACAATAAAGAAAATAATAATAAAAGGCACCCCCAACCTCTAAAGGGGAGTTTGAAAGCACCCCTAACCCCAAAAGGGGAATTGAAGTTAGACTTGTTATGTATGTTTTTTTTGATATAAATCATTAGTAATATTTCTTTTTCCCCGCAATTTATCCTGCTATTGGCGGGAGAGGTTAGGGGTAAATTCTATTTTTATCTTTCCATTAAACACACCATCCACCCATTTTGGCTGTGCCGAAGGTCCATTCAGGTCAGTAGAATTTACTTTATTCCGCACTGCAGGAATTACATCCAAAATAGAGATTCCGCTTTTTGGCAAGCTGTAAAGCAATTTATCGCGTCCATCCCGTGGTTCGTAAATGCCTATGTATGAATTTGGTGTTTCGTTTGTAATGCTTATTTCCCCTTCTGACGTTTTCAAATTCATCCAACTTACATTCGCAAAATAACCTTTAAACTCAGGATAAGTGAATGATTCTCCGGGAATCGCGTCGTTGTAATCATTTTCCCAAAGGTCGTAAGTAGTTCCGTGAATTCGATTTTGCCACACACGGTATGGGCCTGCTCCCAACCAGCGTTTATGTAGCATTTTTTCTTCGGGATAATCGAATTTCACACCTATTAAATCTACAACAGCACCGAAATTATAGCTGTAATCGAGAGTCATTGTTCCAATAGGACTAATACTCCATTGAGCTTTATCCAGATTGCCAAGTTTATAATTAGCGGTTACAATTAGATTATTCCCCGAAGTTTTTACATCAAATCCTGTGAAAACTGCAGCATCTTTAAATTCAGTATAAGTTCGATCTTTCGATTTTGCCTGTTCGTCGTCATGGTTGTAAAACTGATCGAGCGAGCGATCGGCACGGCGAGCAGCTATAAATCGTGGTCCGTTGGAAAAGCTGATATTGTTTCCATTTACGCTGACTTCTTTCAACTCACCATTTAAATTACTAAATGTATATTTGTTTTTTTCAGTGGAAATAATGAGTTTTTCATCAGTTTTTTCTGAAGTAGGAATCGTTCCGGTTTCAACAATTTCTTTTTGAACTGAAGGAAGCTGGAACGACCAACGCCATAGTTCTTCGCCACGATAATCAATAGCAGCAAGGTACAAAGCTTCTGCTTGTGCGTCAATTGTAGAATTAATATTGAGATTTCCGGTTGAATGTGCTGCAATATCCGAACCTTTTACCTCACCTTGTTTCAGTACTTTTATCGTTTCTTTTTTATAATCGGAAGTTGGAAATTTCACTTGTTTCCACAGAAAACGACAGGTATTTATATTCAGAAAATCATATCGGTTTTCAATTGTAAAGTTACCATCGAAATTGCGATCAATACTTTTATTCATCACCTGAACCGGCGACCAGATTTGTTTTACGGTGTAATAACTTCCCTCTTTTTCAAAATGGGGTCCAACAACTCCATCGGCTGCCCAATTGCCCTGATTGTCAATCATTCCGTTCATGTCTACACGTTTCACACCTTCGTCGGCAAGTACCCAAAGGAATCCACCCGCACAACGTGGATGTTTACGCATCATTTCCCAATAATCATATAATCCTGCTCCATGACCACCATCGTACAAACCGTGCAAAAACTCAGTCGGCATAAAAATTTCCGGTTTACGAAGGTAGTTTTGTGTTTCGCCATAGGAGCGATAATGCATGGTTTCGAAACCTCCAAAATTTCCCTGAGGATGAATAACCGGGCGTTTTTGAAGATCATATTTCCAAAATTCGCCGTTCAACTCATCATTCCATCCACCTTCGTTTCCATTGCTCCACCAAATTAC
>JBMOHG010000187.1:0-6210 GCA_049317965.1 Paludibacter sp. | reverse complement strand
CTTCGTTCAATTCGTCCAGTGCTTTAATATCACCCGCCTTTATTCTATCTGCATTAAATTTTTCGTATTCTGTTTCAGCTAGTTGCAATGCCAATTCGTGTGAAATCTTTCCAGTATGTTCCAATATCTCATTTTCATTGATGGTCAGTATTTCATTCAGCTTCTTAATCCAATGGCTCATATACATCACTTTTTTCTGACGAGCCTGATTTTCGGCAAAAGCCAGAAACTGCTCCACCAATAAATTCAATTGACTCAATTCATCTTCTTTCAGGTAATTTTTGGCAATTGTCACATCTGTTTTCCTGATTTTATCGCCAGCCCATGAAGTCAATCCCATATTTTTATCAGTTGCAATGGCTCTTTCGGCAATAAGTTCCGCCGCAGTATGTTGATGTATAGCCCAATGCAATTTGTTTTGTATGGTTGCAAAAAATTGTTTTGCCTGAGTTGTTTTTGCATCATAGTCGATGCTCAAGCTGAAAATATCTTTCACTTTCAAATAAAAAATACGTTCCGAACTTCTTATATCACGGATTCGTTCCGTTAGTTCATCGAAATACCGGATTTTACCGGCAGCTTTCATTCGCTCATCGTCCAATGTGAAGCCTTTTACGATATATTCGCGGAGTCGTTGTGTAGCCCAAATACGAAAATGAGTGGCTACATGACTCTGAACACGGTAGCCAACAGAAATTATTAGATCGAGATTATAAAAAACTATATTACGTGTAACTTTCCGATTTCCTTCTTGTTGAACTTGTGCAATTTTTGCACAAGTTGCCCCTTCATCTAATTCTCCCGATTCGTAAATGTTTTTAATGTGCTTTACAATGGAAGTTCTATCCGTTTGAAACAATGCTTCCAACTGACTTTGATTTAACCACACCGATTCATTCTCCAACCTAACATCAATTTTAGTTTGCCCATCAGTTGTTTGGTAAAGTATTATTTCGCTATTGTGTTCCATATCATTTTGATATTGAGTATTGTTGTGTTACGAAGTGAGTGTTTCGCTCCAAGTGATGTTCTCACTATTTTTACATCAATTTAAGCCGCCCCTAAATCCCCAACCTCTTCCGTCCGCCCAATGGCATTCACCTTCTCCAAAATGAGAAGGAAAATGGATTTTTTTTGTTTAAGGGGACTTGAAGTTACAACTGTTTTGTTTATTTTTTGACTTTTTCGATTCATTTTTAATTTAGTAAGATGTAATTAGTGATTTTGGTTTTCAAGCAAACTTGGTCTTCAAGTCCCCCTTTAGGGGGATTTAGGGGGCATTTCAGAATATCCATCCAATTCCCACACTCAATTGTTGCGAATTGTACGTTGAGCCACCCACCGAAATAGTTTGCTTGTATTCTCCAAAAACAAATATTTGTCCAAACTTGAATTGTACACCGCCTTTAATCACAGGTAACGAAGTATTTGTTACGGCTGCACCTTCTATAGTCATACTTCCGGCGGGTGAATACAGTCGTGAGATCTGATAACCAGCACCAATATAGGGGAATACGCTTGTACCAATATTAATAGGTATATAATTCATGCTGAGTTCAATTCCCTGATGTGAAATTGTAGCATTGTCATTAAACGGGACTAAGTTATGTGCTTTAAAACCAGCACTAAATGCTGTTAAATTCACACTGAAAGGATATAAATTGGTAGTTAAAGTTGCTGCATGTCCGAATTCTTTTGTGATGCTGCCGTTTGTAATTCTATCGGCAAAAGTGGTATTGGCAAAAGTGGTTTGGTGGTAACCGTAAGCTACTGACAACACATGTTTTTTATAAAATCCTTTTACAAAATCACGGTTATTGAAACTGAATTCATTTTTACCGGCAGAACTGATATTTATCTTTATTTCAAGCACATCGGTTCCTTTTTTCAATTTCAGATTGTGATCACCCACATTGAGCATAGTTCTTAAAGGAATTTCGCCCAATTGTTTACCATCAATATTTATAGCAGTATTTTTTAGCGAACCATTCATCATTACCGAAACCGATTCGTTTACATCAAAATTAAAATTGGTTGTACCGCCTTGTTTTATTGTTATTTTTTCTTCAATTTCCCTTTTTCCATTTACTAATCTAACTTTATGATTTCCAAAGCTTAACATAAATGCCATGGGTGTTTTACCAATCGGTTTATTATCCACAAATAGTTGTGCTCCAAGAGGCGAAGTTTGAATATTTACTTGCAGTCCGGTTGTGAGGGTGTCCTTTATATCAGTGGTTTTTCCTTCTTCTATGGTTATGTTTTTGAAAAGCGTTCCAAATCCTTCTTTTTCTATGGTTAAATTATAATTGCCTATAAATAAATCGTTTATCATATTGGGTGTTGTTCCATATTCTTTTCCGTTCAGTTTTATGGCAGCTCCAATGGCATTTGTTACTATTTTCAGTTTGCCATAAATGGGTTGAGGCGTGAGGTTTATTTCCTTGGTATCGCCAACATAAATATCGTTTTTTTGCAGCGCAGCATGGTGTTTTTCTTTTCGTGCTTCAAAACTATGCAATCCACTTATCAGCCGTCCTTCCCATTTGCCTTTTCCTTTGGGTTGATTATCAACAAATAACTCACTTTCGGCATCTGTAATGAGCTTTACATTGCCAAAAGTAGATTGTAATTCAACTGTTTGTTTCAATTCCAGCCCATCTTCCACTTTTACTTTAATGGTCTTGGGTTCATACCATTCTTTGCGCAAAGTGAGGGTATGTTCGCCAGATAAAACCTGTTCAAATTTGCAAGGAGTAATTTTTCCGGTTTCTTTACCATCCATGCTTACCGTGGCTCCGCTTTCCAGTTTACTATCCAGCACTATAGCTCCAAAAGCCGGACGCATTTCTACTTCCAACGGAATAGTCTGATTATCAACAACTGTAATCTCTTTACTTTGATCGTGATATAATGATTTGGAAAAATCTATTTTGTGCTTGCCGGAGCGTAAGGTGTCAGTTTTGAAAGGGGTGGTTTTACTATTTGTAATTCCGTCAATTTTCACTTCAGCATTTATTTCAGGCTTGGTGCTGATTTGTACAAAACCAAAATTAGGTCGTAACGTTATAACCATTGGCTTTTTTGCATCTGTGGCATTGAGTTTTAGTTTTCCCACTTCGGGATAATATAATTCCTTTGCCACACGATAGGTATATTCACCTTCAGCCATTTCCATCTGAAATGGTGTTCGCCCTTTATGTTGTTCATTGATAAATACATCCGCACCTGTCGGAGTTGATTCAATAATTAAAAATTGTGTGGATGGCGTTTCGTCAACTGTTATGGTTACTTTTCCGGTGGTAATTACCATTTCGTAAACTGTAGCTTTTTCTATAGGCTGTGGAAAAAAATAATCTCTCATCACACCCAATACAGGGTGTTTAATTGTAATTCTTTTAGCACCATAAGGCACATAAACCCATACCTCAGCTGTTTTCTGAACTGTTTTAACAACTCCTATCTGTCCACAATCAAAATCGTTAAACCCTTTTTGTGTAGTAACAACTTTTATTATTGCGCAAATATCACCGTTAGGATCTTTCAAAGGTTCATTCACACGTGCATCCATGTCGTTATCGAGCCTACGAAAGGATTTAACTGATATTTGCTGTGCAAAAATGCTGGTAAATAACAAATAAAAAAGGACGGAGGTTAAGAGTTTTTTCATCTAATGATTGCTATTTGGGTTACAACTACAGGAATAAAAAAGAAAAAAATAGTGGAAATAGTGATACAGAATATTGACTGTATTTTTTTTTGCAAATATATTAATAATTTTACAAATATAAAATCATTTTTTCGTTAATAATCTCCTCAACTCTCCCACTCCTTCACTTGCACCTTTTTGAATAACAGTTACTTGCTTTGGCAGATTGAAAACCTCATTTGGATCAATCAGATATATCGGAATATGCTGATTTACATAATGAATCAGGCTTGCGGCAGGATAGACTTGCATTGATGTACCAATGACAGCAAATATATCAGCTTGTTTGGTAAGAATCATTGCATTATCAATTTCGGGCACTGCTTCGCCAAACCAAACAATATGCGGGCGTAGCTGAAAACCTTTCGGGCAAAAATCACCTAAATTTACATCCGGTTTATCGGGCGACACATCATATATTTCATGTCCACGTCCGGTTGAACGAACTTTCAGTAACTCGCCATGTAAATGCAGCACGTTTGAACTTCCTGCCTGCTCATGCAAATTATCTACATTTTGGGTAATTATCTGAATATCGAAATCTTTTTCCATTTCTGCCAACAATTTATGTCCGGTATTTGGCACACATTCAAGTAATTGTCGGCGACGTTGGTTGTAAAATTCGAGTACCAATGCGGGGTTTTTTATAAATGCCTCGGGGGTTGCCACATCTTCAATTTTGTACTTCTCCCACAATCCTCCACTATCGCGAAAAGTACTGATACCACTTTCGGCACTCATTCCCGCACCGGTTAACACTACTAGTTTTTTCATAATCAGAGTTATTAATTTGTTGAAATACAATAAGAAGATAAAAAATATCACACTTGCAAAGGTATGAAAATCTATTGAAATTTAATTGATAATGAATGGCATATTTAAGAATAAATTGTTTTATATCATACCTCATCTTAATCTATTCATAATCTTAACGTAAACTTATATACCGTATATCAAACGTATATATACCCTATATCAAACATATATAAACGCTATATCTATATAGATATAGGGATTATATATTAAATATAACCGGAATATATTTGAAAATACACCGATTTATTAGTTTACAATACGGTTATGGTTGGTTTATGATATAGTCAGTCGTAGAATATTGGGTAATGATTTCTATACGAATTATGACTGTGGTAGTTATACAAATCACAATTTCAACATAGCATTTAAGTTTGTAAAATGGATATAATTGAGCATTAATTTGCTACTTTTGCATTTTACTTTTTAGTCATTAAAATGAAAACTTCCTATTTGAAATTCGAGAATTATCAACTATTTATAAAACAAATATTTAGTAATAAAAGTAACACTCAACAGCCAACATTGATTTTTCTCCACGATTCGTGGGGCTGTGTGGAAATGTGGGGCGATTTTCCTGAAAAATTAGTGGAGTTGAGCGGCTTAGATGCTTTGATTTACGATAGACGAGGTTATGGAAAATCATCTCCTTTTGCTATTTCTCAGCGTGACGAATTTTACTTACATCATGAAGCCAACCATTTGATAGAAGTACTTGACAGTTTCAAAATTGAAAATGCAATTATTTACGGCCATAGTGATGGTGCAACAATTGCATTAATTGCAGCTGCACTTTATCCTCACCGGTTTGAAGGTTTAATACTTGAGGGGGCACATAGTTTTATTGAAGATTCGGGCAAAGCTGCGGTTCGAGCCACACGTGAACGTGCAAAAGAAACAAACTTAATTGCAAGTTTAGAAAAATTTCATGGTAAAAAAAGCGGAGAACTTTTCAGATTGTGGCATGAAACTTGGTTGAGCGATTATTTTTCAAAATGGAGTATTGTTCCAATATTAAATAAAATCACCTGTCCTGTATTGGCATTTCAAGGTAAAAATGATGAATTTGGAAGTATTGAGCAATTGAATATTTTAAAGAGAACAATTTCGAGTGAAGTAATAATTGCAGAAATCCCAAATGCTGGTCATACTCCTCGCAAAGAGGCAATAGAACAAACAACTGAATTTATAAGAAATTGGTTTATAACACAAAAAAAACGATTATGAGTTTCAAGATAAAACCGTGTACTTCAAAACAATTACCCGAAATTCTGGAAATTTTCAATGATGCGATTTTAAATTCGATGGCATTGTACGATTATAAAATTCGAACTTTAGACTCTATGAACGCATGGTACGATGATAAAGTAAAAAATAATTATCCGTTGATTGGGGCTTATGATGACAATGATCTGTTGCTTGGATTTGCCACTTATGGAATGTTTCGGGTTCGTCCGGCTTACAAATACACTGTCGAACATTCGGTTTATGTACGTGCTGATAAACGTGGACATGGCATTGGGAAAATTCTTTTGCAAGAAATTATTAAAAACGCAGAAGCACAAAATTTCCATGTATTGGTAGGTGTGATTGACGCTTCAAACGAAGTAAGTATAAAAATGCATGAAAATGAAGGTTTTACTTTGGTTGGAATTTTGAAACAATCAGGTTACAAATTCGGAAAATGG